>JAJAZF010000001.1 GCA_026785875.1 Chamaesiphon sp.
AGTAATTCTTTTGGATGGGGTGATACTGGCAAGATCGCCATCGACACTCAAGGTAAGTTATTTTTGGTCGATGGAGGTTTGATTTTTAGCGCATTAGCCACTAGTGCGGTTGGAAATAGTCAAGGCATTAAAATTAATGCCAGAGAATTGGAGCTAGTAAATGGAGGTCTTATTGCAACTACTACACTCCAAAATACTCAAGTAGCTGGCAAAGGTAATGCGGGAGATATCGAAGTCAAAACCACTGGAGATATCAGGATTGTTGGTCTCGATCCGCTCTTGAACAATTCTACCAAATCGATAAGATCGAGCTTCAATAGCGGTACTATTGGACAGGGTGATGCTGGGAAAATTACCATCGATACACAGGGAAAATTATCCCTATCTAATCAAAGTGCTATTCTGAGTAGTGTCGGTAAACAAGCAAATGGTAATGGTCGAGATATTTCGATCGCAGCGCGGGACATAGAATTAAATAATAGTTTTATTATCAGTGGTACAGACCAAATTGCCCAAATAAATGGTAATGGTAAATCGGGAGATATCAACCTGAAAGTCAAGAACGCGATCGATCTCAAAAATATCTCAGCAATCTCTAGTACTAGTACTGGAGTAGGACAAACTGGGAATGTATCAATTATTTCCTCACAATTATTCTTAAATAGTAGCGTGTTTTTGTCGGATGCAAAATCTGTCAGCGGTGGTAATATTACGATAGCGATTAGTGATAAACTTTTGCTGCAAAATAGCAGTTTCATTACTACCAGTTCTGGTAGTGTCGCGCAGAATGGTAATGGTGGCAATATCACCATTAGTAGTCCGTTACTAATCGCTTTACCTGGAAATAATGATATTACGGCAGATGCTAATGGTGGTAATGGTGGTAATGTCAACATCAATAGTCAAGGTTTATTTGGGATTAAATATCGCCCCATCGGATCGGATTTTACCAGCGATATTACTGCTAGTTCGACCTTTGGACAGAGCGGAATTGTGAACATCACAACTCCAGGCACAGATCCAGGCAAAGACAGTACGGAACTCCCCAACACCACCACCGATGCCAGCAGCCAAATCTCTCAAGCTTGTAATACGAACAATCGTCAGAATAAATTAACTGTAACGGGGCGCGGTGGACTCCCACCCAATGCTAACGATCCCCTCACATCTGATGTCGTGTGGCAAGATGCCCGCGCCGTCAGCAGCCCGCCAGCCGTCAATAGCACGACAACCAATCCCACCAAATTTGCACCACCAGCAGTGGGGTGGGTATTTGATGGCAAGGGAAAAGTTATGCTCGTCGCAGCGGGGACGCAGGGACAGCCGACGGGAACTAGTGTGGTTTGTCCGAATGTAGTGAAGTAGAAGGGGGAAGGTAAAGGATGAAAGAGTAGCAATTAATAGAAAATCAAAATAGCGATCGCTCAAAGTAAACAATCATCATCTAAATTTTAAAACATGATATTTAACCGTTATCCGATCGCAATTTGTTTGATATTTACCACCCTCACGATCGCTCCGCCTCAAGCTGATGCCGCCCGTGAAGCTAGAGCAATTTTAGCAAGAGAAGTAGGCTCGATCGCCAAAAGAACCGTAGTTAGAATCGAATCAACAGATGGTGGTTTTGGTTCGGGCGTAATTATCGGTCGTACCGAAAAAGGGAATAAAAATATTTATACAGTCTTGACAGCCGCGCATGTCGTCCGCACGTTTAATACTAATTATAAAATTGTGACTCCAGTACCACTTAATAATTTAGGCGAACGCAAAAGAATCACCATCAATCTCGATCCGCGAGGTCGTGTCAAAATAATTCCTAATGTCGATCTGGCGATCGTTTCTTTCGAGAGTAGCTATACTTTTGCAGTCGGGACGATTGGTAATTCTGAATATGCTGATGAAGGCAGCCCTGTCTATGTTGCTGGTTTCCCTAAACCAGGTAAAGCAATCAAAAGAATCGCACTCCAATTTACTGGAGGGATGGTTTCCTCACGACTAGATGAAAGTGATAATAATCCACAAGAACGCAATGATGGCTACGACATTTCATACACCAATATTACCAGAGTAGGAATGAGTGGTGGCCCAGTACTTGATGCTGCTGGCAGGATTGTCGCCATTCACGGACAAGGCGATCGCAATAATCAAGAGCGAGGCGAAGAGACTAGCATCGGGATAGCTAGTGATGAAAAAACAGGTTTTAATTTGGGCATTCCCAT
>JAJAZF010000002.1 GCA_026785875.1 Chamaesiphon sp.
AATCTTTTTAGTTTGTCCGGGTTTAACTGTAAACCGAATAGTTATCGCTGCGGCAATCCGTTCGCCAGATTGTGCGACACTTTCATCGTCAATATCAGGGAGCGAACCATCGGTGGCAAAACTATCCCAAATTTCTCCACCATTACCGATCGGGTTCCACCGCGAATGATAAAATACTTCTACACTGGGATTAGCAATACTCGCGATCGACCATTGCCCTTCACCTTCGCTAGGTACGTCTAATTTGTGTGCTTTATCTAATAAACAGCCCACCCGATAATTATCGACAATCCACTGATTATAATTCCCCTCACTCTCACCAATGCGGGGTTGATAATCATAAACGGGACTACCATCGTCGCGAATTTCGACTTTACTCGATGGATTAGTATTGGCAAACCAGCCGACGGTATTTTCCCAGGTGAGCATGATGCTCAGAATGATGGGCTGCGCCGTGGGATTGTGAGCCGTCCATTCAAATACCGCTAGCGGATAGGAAGTCTCCTGATAATTATCCGCCCAAATTGGCGAAAACTGTTCGCAAGTTAATTGCGCCTGAAAGACGTTTTCATAGCTGTACCAACTGCGGGGATATAAAGCTTGATAAGTCCCCGTTCCTTGCCCTGCTGATGTCGTCTGGGGATACCATTGCCAGCGATTTAAACTACTGTCTTCAGGTGCTTGTGTAGACATGGCGTAAGCCTGAGTATCGCCATTACCTGACTGCTCGAAGACACTAAATTGACAGGCGGAAAGGTTTTTAAAAACATGTTCGCCGCCGTCGATGTGCCACAAATTGAACTCACCCCGATGGGATCTGCCGATACAACCTGCACCAAAGCCGCCCAATGGCATTCCATGAAACGGCCCATCATCCAGATTACTCTCATAGCGGACTGTATAGGGTTTTTCCCAGTCTTGATGAAACTGACGTTGCCAAGTAGCGGTAGGAATCGACGGACGGGGTGAGGGATTGAACATATAGAATGGGGCTGATGAGAGACGCACCCTATTCTAGACTGTCGCGTTGACCTCTGTACCCTTAGCGATCGAATAGTTCGATGAGTTTGTCGATGAGTTCGGGACTATCGGTTTTTAGTCCTAATTCTCGCTCATTAGAACTAGTATTAGAAGTCAGATAGTTATGACTTCCCAACATGGCAAATTTGCGATCGCAAACTAAAAACTTTTCGTGAGTACCTAAGACTTTCAAGGTCAAAAGATTTGAATATTCAGCCTGTATTTCTTCCAATGCAGGAACAGCATTATACAACCATTTTTGTTTACCAGGCTTTAATAACTCTGCCTTTGATAATCTGGATCGATCGTTATTAACATCTTTAAGATGTCCCCAACCGATATCGATCGATACTCCTCGTTCTAAAGCATTTATGATGAGATCTCGAACACCTGGATCGATCGCATAATTTGTCAACCAAGGACAAACTAAAATTAGCCGTTCTTGAGACTGCTGCAAAGCATCTAAAAATAATTGGCGACTTTCTTCTCTGCCATATACAAGATTATAGTTATATTTCTTGGGTAGTATTTGTTTAATCAAATCGAGTTGCTCCATGCTCGATCGAGCGACTTCTTGCCGAATTAGCTCATCGAGCTGTTGAGCTGAAACTACTGCATCAATAATCTCGGCGATTTCATACTGCTGATAATTATCGATGCGATTATTTAATTTAAGATTATAATCGTGTAAGTTACCGAGACTAGTATCTAGTTCACTAATTCGCTCGACTAGATCGGACGCGATTGAATTATCTTCAAACGACTGAATTTTTAACTTAGTTTCTGCAAGTGATGAATAAATAGTACCCCGATCTAGTTCCAGTCCTGTGAGCTGCAAAATATGGTCTGTCTTAGTATTTGAAAGCTCTAGGGCGATCGACTGTACATCGCTCCCGATCTCTAACAGGGATTTATTTAGATTAACAATATCAATCGGATCTTGACGATGATTGAATTCTTTCTCTAAATCTAAAAAGTGCCAGCCAATTTTTTTGAGTGATTCCTCAGATGCTTTGGAATTTTCTTCTAAATATTGAAGTTTTAGTTTAATCTGTTCGATCGATAAATAGAGCGCGTTCCGATCTGAATCTATTGCGATCGACTGTAAACTTTGATTATCCAAAGTGGATTGACTCACAGCATCGGGAGCATAAATAGTATAAATATTATTTGCATCCATTACTCGCTCCGCGCTAGTAACGCGAGTAGAATCTTGACGGTTATTAAATTCTTTCTCAAAATTTGAGAAGTTCAAGCTGAGTCGCTGAAGAGAATCCTTGGTTAAGTCAATCTCAGTCAAGAAAGGCGATAGATCGTCACCTCTTTTCTCTATATTAATTAGGACTGTTCCTAGTCGCTTTAGCTCTGCTCGATCGAGCCTAACACTTTCAGATAATTGATGAAAGTCGCTGGTTGTTGGCGCAGGAGGTAGATCGTTAAGTGAATCTCGAACCGTTTTAGACTGTTCGATAACTGATTTGAGATCGCTAGTAAGTTGCTGTTCCAAATTCGCTAGGCGTTGATTAGCTTTTACTAAATCTTTTTGGCGATTGATTAAGCTCAAAGATAGTGAAAGCGTCAGGGGTGTCGCAATATAAGCTATCTGCTGAGTAACAACTGCGGCAACAGTTCCCAGTACTGACAACCCAATCGAAGCATATTCTGTAT
This sequence comes from Chamaesiphon sp., assembly GCA_026785875.1. Classification (GTDB taxonomy): domain Bacteria; phylum Cyanobacteriota; class Cyanobacteriia; order Cyanobacteriales; family Chamaesiphonaceae; genus Chamaesiphon. Next base: position 2,689 of record JAJAZF010000002.1, read on the forward strand.
TATTAAGATTTTTTTTGATACTCACGAGATCCTCACACCTTATATTCTATAGATAGCAATATGATGTATTCTTATACTCTCAGCGCGATCGCTAATCGGGATAAAAATCTAAAAATATCTCGATCGCACATGGCTCGATATACTCAGGATTAACGCGATCGATCGGATTAAAAATCGCGGATAAATCAGCATCGCGATCGATAATATCCCAGCCCAGACGAGGAGCGCGAATCGCTGTCAACTGTCAACTGTGTAACCTACTTTTGCCACTAGCCCGCACTTGAGTCGCGGGCGGTTGCTTGCAAAGACTTGCTCACCTGCTCCAACTGTTGACTAACTGCACCACTACTTAGCAACTCTTGAGCCAACTTCATTCCCGCTCCCATGTCACTAGCTGCGCCGCAATGCCAGAGATAAAATCCGGCATTCCACAGCACAGAATTTAGTAGCTCGGAAGGTTGTCCCTGAAAAACGGTGGCAAAATTGGCAATTAATTCAGGGGTGGGTAGTAAGGGTGGATTGACATTACTCAACCCATAGTCATAGTGATGGAGAAAAATCCGCTCTAAGTCTTGCCCAGATTGATGTACGCCGATGATTACAGTTCGATCGCGTGGCAAGTCACTACTCCCTTCTAGCCCCTTGACAGTGGTGATTTTGTGAGGAGTATCGCGGAGTGTCGCCGCCACGAGTGCCATCTGTTCGGTGGGGGGATGGACATAGCCAAAGATCAGGTGTGCATCGCCAGCATAAGGGCACCACATCAGCTCTAAAGTAGCGATCGGTGGACGTTTGCCAATCTGATCGCGATAAGGGGTTAGCCCCGCTGCTGTGGGGAAATGAGTAGGCGTATAAATGAAGCCTAAACCCGTTTCCGCAAAGATACTTTGAATTTTGTCGAGAGATACATTCGTCCAATCTATCCCCCATTCCTGCCAAATCTCAACCAGCGGGATGCCGTATTTAGTCGGCATTCGATCGCCACCATGCAAAATCACAGGAATTCCCGCAGCAGTCATCATCAAAGAGACTATCGGCGCAATCGGTGCGGTACGCGATCGACCATCGTAAGGTATGCCAAAGATTACAGGCGATCGCAGATGGCTGGCGACAGGTTGTAATTGGGGGCCGATTTTAGCATAAGTATCCAACATCCCCGCCAGCTCTGCCCCAGTCGGGCGTTTGATCCGATGGGCGATCAAAAAAGCTCCAATTTGGGCAGGAGTAGCTGTTTGGAGTAGCATCATCTCCATTGCTATTGCTGCTTCCTCACGAGTTAAACTTTTCCCCGTATGAGGGCCACTGCCAATTATTTGGACGAATTTCCGAAATCGATCGCTCATCTGTTAGGGATTAGGTGTTAGGTGTTAGGTATTAGTTCCTCTTCATCAGAGCTGCAACTGTCAACCCTTGGCTGGGCT
>JAJAZF010000003.1 GCA_026785875.1 Chamaesiphon sp.
ATTAGAAAAAACTCGTCTCCAACATGTTTTAACCGCAGCCGCGATGAATTTGGAGCGAGTTTATGCTTGGCTCGAAGGGATTCCTCTGGCTCAAACTCGCAGTTCTCATTTTGAAAAAATGGCGCATCGGAAGCTAGCGACTTGCTCTTGTCAGCATTTCGAGATCGCCTGAACCGACCGATTTTTGAATTCGCCAACAGTATCCGTATCCTGTTGCAACCCCGTATACCCCCCGATTGGATGCTGCCACGTTGCAAAAATACTGCCGAATCCAATCCTCCATCGCTAACATCGGCAATTGCAATTTTCAACGTGTGGATTCCAGGGGAAAGGTTGAGTGCTTGCGCCTGGAGTGGCACGGTAAAACCGCCATATTGCAAGCCGATATTGTTATTCTTGTTACTCCTAAATAGATTGGCGTTCGAGCTGCTGATGCCATTGTCTCTGAAGCCGTTGTTAATACTGTTGATGCTCACTGGCGTAGCTGTATTTGGGATTAGAGCGATATTCTACCCGTCTAAGAAGTAGCCGAATAAATCGTTGTAAGCGGTGCCTACATAATTTGGATATTCTTGGGATGCGAAGATGTAGTTACTTAGGAATAGATTATCGCTACTGCTAGTGAATTTGAAAGTTAGTACCGCTGCATCCTGACTGGGGTATCCAGCTAGTCTAGTCAGATCCGGATCTCCAGGTAAGTTAAATACCGTTCCACCCGACCCATTGTTGGCTCCTGGCGCATCAGACACCTTACCTGTACTCAAGACGATCCCACTATCGATGCCCAAGCTTGACCCATTATTCCCGCCTGTAAATATGCCAGCGGCGAGCGATGAACCAGTATATGTTGGCGTACCGATAATTGTGAGTCCTGAATTAGCACCAAGTAAGGTATTTACTAGATGCCTAGCTGTGTTGTTATTTGCGATCGTAACCGCTTTAGCTGAAATTGGTGTGAGGATACTTAAAGCAATTGCAATACCGATCGATATTTTAGAAATCATTAGATTTTATTGTTACTGTTGTTGGATATTCTATGTGAGAATTTAAAGGATTAAAGCTTTTTTTGTACTATTTAACTTGAGATCGATTAAAGTTGAGCTTTAATGCTGAATTTAATCCTTTTATTTCTAGTAAAAACGACCTAAAAAAACCACAAAGAGAGACTGGTGGAACGCGACAAATTCTAGCGTCTGAGGTTGAGATTAAGAGACCTGATGTTCGCCCATGTTTCTCATGCGAAAGCGAAGCACTGTCTTGATGCACACAAATCGGAGGAAACCTCTGTGCTAGGCGGGTTCCTCGCCCAGTCTTAGATGTATCGCTGTCTTGAGTAGGTCGCCAAAATCGAATATTCTACCAGATGAGTACCCCGTCCGGTCGCTAGACCTACCATTTTTTGTAGTTAACTTGCCACCTAATTGAGGAATTGAATCGCTACTAGATGTCGATCGAAGCTTGCTGGCTCAAGCTGATAAACATCGGATTTTCACCATTACAACTATCACGCAATGCCAGCCAGTGTGAAATCGCCGCCGTTGCCGCACTACTGAGATCGATCGCACTTTTGGCAATTTTACCCTCAACGAGAATCATATTTTATTATTTCCTAGTCGAGTAAACTACTTAATAGATCGCTCGCTCCCTTTTGATACTGATGGCGGTTGTCATCGTATAGTGTCAACGTTTTGATATCAGCATGACGACTGAGTGCCTGAGCTGCCCGAATATTGCCATCTGAAGCATTCAGGTGAGCCGTCAGCGCACTATGGCGCACCCGATGGGGAGACATCATTTTCGCGATGTCTTTTTCCTGAAAGTACTGCCGCACGAGCGCATAAACTGCCGAGCCACCCAACCGATGCCCTGGCTGATTGCGGCTCAAGCTGATAAACATCGGTTCGTGGGCACTAGAATTTCCACGCAATTCCAGCCAGTGTGCAATCGCCGCTGTTGCTCCACTACTGAGGTCGATTGCACTTTTGGCAATTTTACCTTTACCAAGAATCATTAATTTCCGCTCTGACTCACGGAAATCTCCGAGATCCAGGCTGCATACCTCGCCTCGCCGCAGCGCATTGTCCCAGAGCAACCGTAGAATTGCATAATCTCTAGCACCACCAACGGTACTCACATCGATCGAGCCGATGACCCCCTTAAAAGCTTCAGCATCGATCCCAGTGGTATCGCGGTAAGTCTCAGTTTTTAGCCCAGGCACATCATCGAGCGAAAAGGCACACTCGCCCATCTTGCGCGAATAGTCCACCAGTGACTTGAGGGCTGACAGGCGGACGTTAATCGTGCTCGGAGCTAATTTTGCCTCGATTAGCATCCGGCGGTAGTTCAGGACTTGAAATAGAGCTTCAGATGCAGGGAGCGTGAGGAATTTAGCGATCGCTCCAGCAGAGACTGACTCATCATAAACTCGCCGATAGAAATCCGCGATCGCAGACGCATAAGCACGTTGAGTATTAGCCGAAATCTTCAAACTCAAGAAATCCGACCAAATATCTCGCGCTTGAGTCAGAGTTAGAGATTGGTTGGCAATTTGGAGATTCTCCAGAGGAGAGTCTACGCCAACGGTGGTGGCAATCGGTGCGATTGGAGTAATGACAATCGATGGTAGATTCGGCATATCAAAATTCAATCCCGCGATAGACCCGTTCAATGGGTAAGGTCAGGTTGATACTTTCTAGCTCGACAACATCACCAGCAACGTAATTTGTCACTTCCCATTTGTTGCGATCGTTCAGGTGGAAGACCTCGATCGCAATTTCCTCAGCATCGACAAGAACGTAATCGACTAAACTAGACGACCGCTGGTAAAGTTTGAATTTCTTGCCTCGGTCGTAAGCTTCGGTACTGGGTGACAAAACCTCAATTATCAGACAGGGGTAAGCAATAAACTCACATCTTGCACTAGTACATTAAAACTTCTTCTCAAGGGATAGAAAATATGAGAAAAATGGCGTGTAAAAACATTGATCAGAACAGTGAATACCATTCTCCCGTACGCCCAATTAATACTTTACACGTTGTTAGAGC
>JAJAZF010000004.1 GCA_026785875.1 Chamaesiphon sp.
ACTCGTGCCCAACAACTCACTCACCAACGACAATCCGATCGCCGGAATCATAAATCCCAGACAATGCCACAGACCTAGAGTTCTATAAGCATATACTGCTACCGCTGCTGTTCCCAGTAGCATATAGACTACGCCACCACCTGCCATCGACATTGGCAGAGCCGTTTTCCCAATCTCGGGTAAGGCGTTAATTATGTCAGGATTTGGTAATACCACCAGTATTCCAGCTAGCCCAAAGGCCATTGAGATAATATGACCGACTAGTAGAGTTCGCTCAACACGTATAAGTTTTTCCATAGATCGCGATCCAATTTGAGTTTTATATCCGATCCAGCTTGAATATCTAAGTAAAGTCGATCGTTCTGTGGCACGTCTACCCTAGGCGACACGCTAACAACGAGATCGATCTACCCCATATTCGAGATGGATAGAGTTCAGTTAATAGTTTACGAATATTTACTGAGTAGTATTCTGTAATGTTGTGTTGAAGCTATAAAATTAACCTCTACAACAGATTGTACTTCTAATTTCTTGCTGGATCTAAAAACTCGTACTCGATCGCCACCCTACCAAGCAGAACGATCGTAGACTAGATCTACACTACCCATACCTGCTCCGTCCATGTCCAGCGATCCCGACTACCTCCAAAAAATCCTTACCGCTGCGGTCTATGATGTCGCGATCGAATCACCACTCGATCGCGCCTCAATCCTCTCTCAACGGCTAAAAAATCAGATTTTGCTCAAACGTGAGGACATGCAGCCTGTATTCTCCTTCAAGCTGCGGGGTGCCTATAATAAGATGGCAAAACTCAAGCCAGAATTGTTGGCGCGAGGGGTAATTGCCGCCTCAGCCGGGAATCATGCTCAGGGTGTCGCCTTGGGTGCCAAGCGGCTGGGGACTACAGCGACGATCGTGATGCCTGTAACTACCCCACAGATGAAGGTTGATGCGGTGGCGGCAAGGGGTGCGGAAGTAATCTTGCAGGGAGAGACTTATGATGATGCTTATGCTTATGCCTGTCAGCTTGGTGAAGCACGCGGTTTAACTTTTATTCATCCTTTTGACGATCCTGACACGATCGCCGGACAGGGGACGATTGGGATGGAGATCCTACGTCAGTATCAACAACCGATTCATGCGATTTTTGTGGCGATTGGTGGGGGTGGATTGATTGCGGGGATTGCGGCTTATGTCAAGCGGCTGTATCCTGAGACGAAAATTATTGGAGTGGAGCCAGTCGATGCGGATGCAATGAGTCGAAGTCTGGCGGCAGGAGAACGAGTTAAACTCGATCGAGTGGGTTTATTTGCTGATGGCGTGGCGGTGAAGGAAGTAGGCGTAGAAACTTTCCGGTTGTGTCAAAAGTATGTGGATGAGGTAATCTTAGTCGATACGGATGATATCTGTGCAGCAATTAAGGATGTCTTCGAGGATACTCGATCGATCTTAGAGCCTGCGGGTGCTTTGGCGATCGCCGGAGCCAAGGCTTATATCGCTAGAGAAGGGATCGAGGGTGAAACCTTAGTCGCGGTGGCTTGTGGGGCGAATATGAACTTCGACAGATTGCGCTTTGTCGCGGAACGGGCGGAACTGGGAGAACATCGAGAAGCGATTTTGGCTGTGACTATTCCCGAGGAGCGGGGGAGTTTTCGTCGCTTTTGTACCTGCTTGGGTACGCACAATCTCACGGAATTTAACTACCGGATGGCAAATACCACCGCAGCACACATTTTCGTCGGCGTACAAGTCCAAAATCGGGCGGATACAGCAACCATCATCGCCAAGTTGGGAGCAGAAGGTTTTAAAACGCTCGATCTTACCGATGATGAGATGGCAAAACTCCATCTCCGACATTTAGTTGGCGGACGTTCCCCTGTCGCTCAAAATGAACTCCTCTATCGGTTTGAATTTCCCGAACGCACTGGCGCATTGACTAAATTCCTCAATAGCATGAACCCCGATTGGAATATTAGTCTCTTTCACTATCGCAATCACGGTGCTGATTATGGGCGGATTTTAATCGGGATCGAAGTGCCACCTGCTGAGATGACAGCTTGGGATGAATTTCTCGCTCGCACCCCATATCGTTATTGGGATGAGCGCACCAATCCAGCTTATCAATTGTTCTTGAGTTAGGGAATTCACTTGAGCAATAATCCCTAAAATTTAGGGTAGAAGCAATTTAGACATTGCTCCTACCCTAAATTTAGCCAGATGTGTTACCTACTATACTTCTACAACGATCTCCTTTACAATTTACCGCGCCACTGAGACATCAATGTTTGAACGGTAGAGTAGTTGGGTGCGTCTTGAGGAACCATTTTGGCAGTGTCGATCGCCAGTTGCCAATGTTGTTGTTTGGCATAGGCTTGGGCGATCCGATCGATTTCCTCAGACCATAGATCGATCGATTGCTTCACCTCTGTGGCTGTTGCTGAAGTCGTTGGAATCTGGCGCGCGGCGAGGATTGCTTGATAGCGAGAAGTCGCATCACCTGGCTTGACAAAAAGCATTGCTTGTGATATGTCGAGGATTTGAGCTGGATCTGTGGCGGATTTGGCTTGGAGTCTTGATGAGGCGGTGGCAAAAGGGCTAGTCAAATTTGCGGGTCTAACGATCTGCTGTTGTGCTTCACTGGTGGAAGGTTGGGAGTTGAAAGCATAAATTCCACCTCCAGCAGCAACCACTATTGTCAACAGAAAGCTAACTTTTGCCCAATGGGGCACTGTGCGAGGAGTGGCTGTAGGCTGAGATTGTTTGACGATCGCACCAGTACCCATCGTTTCGGGATTAACAATTTGATTCACCCCCATCATTTCAGGGATCGCCATCGGTACAGTTGGGGGTGCATAGGCAGGATAGCTGTCATCTCGCCCAACTGCGACAGGAGTCGGCGGGGTATAGACTACTTCCGGGATTGTTGCCGAGATCGATGATTGAGTAGTTGTCGAAAAAACTGAACGATAGGTAGAGACACCAGTAGGAATAATCGCCATCGGTGTTTGGAGCGGCTTCCAGTGATGTTCGCTCAGTTCGGCTAGTCGGCTAGTCAGATAAGTATCGATCGTCTCAAGATTGAGATCGGGGTGATAATTTAGAGC
>JAJAZF010000005.1 GCA_026785875.1 Chamaesiphon sp.
GCTATGAGTATTAAGATTGTCACAAACTAATTTGACTAGTGGAGCATCTGGATAATCTTCATCCAATAATTGCTTAACTTCTTCTGCCCAATCAACCCTCGTTCTTTGCGATCGCGTGCTAACTCTTCTCCATCCTTTAATGGGGTCAACGAACATAAATATTGCTTGAACACCATGCCGCTCATAATGATAATCTTCTCGGCGTAATTGTCCAGGTTTTGCTGGAATAGTTGGATATAGATCTCCAGTTAATTCTACTGCTGCCTCATCCATACAAATTAGTGGTACATTTGCCTCTGGAGCTTCACTATAGACATCAAGTACCTCCTCCATTTGGGCAATAAATCGAGCAATATCTCGTTCGGGAATGCAGAATCTTTCGGTTTTCCAAGACTGTAACTCTAATCGCTCTAGTTGGTTTCTAATTGTTTCACGACTGATTGATACTACTACCTCCTTTGAAACTAATTCTACTGCTAATAATTCTAGTGTCCATCTTACTCTTCCTGGTGGTGGATCGCTACAACAAATTGCGATTAGCGGAGTCGGTGCGGACGGGTTCCCCGTCCATGCAACCGACCCAAGCAAATGTGCTTCTTGTCTTCCATCCATTTTCGGCGGATTGGGCGAACCTACTCGCTTTTTTCTAGTCAAGGCTGGCTTCACACCTTCAAGGACAAACTTCTTTCTAATTGATGCAATTGTATTGACATGTATATTCAACGATTGGCTGATATCTACATCTCGCCATCTTCCGGCTGTTGCATTATCATCAGCCATTAATAAAACATTCGCATGGTTAACTTCTTTTGCCGATTAATGATATTCTATTTGCTGATGATTCATCTTTAAACTCGAATTCAAACTTTTTGTCCATAATATTCTCAGCTACGATCGCAATTGTTGAAGCATTATTAGTAGAATTCCTATCCTCGATCGATCAGCCGTACTGCTGCCCCAAATGGAAATTGGGCTAAATCTAATCCCCCAGGCGTGACAATCCAGAGGGTGGGTAATGTTGGGATGGTTTGGGGAAATTCGCCGTAGCCATCGGTTAAGTAGATACACAGAGCTTGAGTATGTTCGTCCCAGGTTGCGGCGACTCGATCGAAGAATGGGACAAATGATGTACCGCCACCGCCTTCAGGAGTGGGTAAAGTTGCATCGAGAGTCAGAGCATAAGGCCCATAAACGTCGCAATCGGCATAATATAATTCACACTCAAGATGGGGATACGCGCCCAAAATTCCGTTGATTTCACTGGTGAATAGCCTGAGTGCCGTTTCGCTCACCGAGCCACTGGTGTCAATCGCCACATAAACTCGCACCGATTCACCCTGTAATGCCTCAAGATACAGTCCCCGTCCGACAAAACGTCGATCCAACCCCTGAAAATCAGTCGGAGTCTGAACTAAATATCGCCATAGGTACGATCGCCAGTCTAGCTGAGGATTGAGGACAGGTTCTAACTCTCGATCGATTCCGATCGGTAGTTTACCAGATTGAGTAGTGGCAATCGCTGTCGCTTGTTGTAGTGCCTGTCGCCAATATGCTGTCAAAGCTTGACTGCGGTTGCGCTCTGGCAGATCGCACGTTCCGACAATCGAGCATTTGGCTAGATCTCCATTCACTGCTAGCAAATCGAGATCGGCTAATTGAAAGCGATCTGCTCCTGTGGCTCTCAATAACTCGTATACTTCTTCAACACTGAGATGTTCTAATTGCTCATCGCGTAACCCACCAGGCGGTAATTCAAACCCGCGCTGGCGCAAAATCATCCCATTCACTACGATATCGGCAGCAATATTCCATAATTGTGGTTCCCGCTCTCTCAATCGCAGCGGGTGTAATAGTGCTGCGTGTAGGATCTCATGCAAAAGTACTCCATCCTGCTGTTGGCTAGGCAAAGACATCAAAAATTCGGGATTGAAAAAAATATCTCGTCCGTCTGTTGCTGCTGAAGAAATGGTTGTACTGGGAATAAACAGTCCAAACATGGCTAGAGTGCCAAAAAATGGCGACTTCATCCGCAATCGGAGCAGGGATGCACTGATTAAATTAGCACAGTCAACGGTTGAATGATCGTTCATTCTTTAATTAATCCCACGGGAGTGGAGACAATTAACAATTAGCTATTTACTAGTGGTTGAATGGAGAGGTTGCTAAATTCTCATGACTAGATTTTCGATCCGCAATCCTTGGACGATCGTATCGACTATTGGTGCTGGGAGCATCTCGCCCCGAGAATCAATAATCTGTACTACTAGTAAATAGGCGATCGCGAGTACTAATGAAATTATACCTGTGACAACTGCAACAATCTTGGAACGATCCATAGAACACAAGTGGTATAAATAAAAATAATATTTTTAGTAATAATAACACAAAAATCCTCCACGATTGAAGCGTCTCAATAGTGAAGGATATCGCTCGATCGTAGTGAATATGATGTTTAATCTTCTAAAATACCGATTTTTACAACTAAGTTATGTGGGTGATATTTAGTGATAAATTCATTAATGGCATCGCGATCGGTAGTCGTTGTTATACCAATACATCCGGCTGTTCCATCGTATCCATTGCGTTGATTGAAGCTGCGATCGAGATGAATACCTAAACCATTACGTCCAGTCTCAAACTTTGGAAAGATCCCAATAAAGGTTTTACCGACTTCCGGCACAGTTCCAGAAATAATTCGATTTAATGGCAAACGAGATCCTACGGTAAGCTTCCTTGAACTACTTTTTAACTTTTGACTATCCCTGACGATCGTGAATCGATCGGCACCCGGACGTGTAGATGTCAAAACTTTATTTCGATGTATAGCTTTAGTTTTAATTACTTGTCGATCTGCTCCCAAGCTAGTATTAATAGTCGCGAGCGATTTATTTTTTCTTCTAGTTGTTAATCTAGTTTTACCGCTCCGTTCTTTAATGACTGTTGTCGATGAATTATTTTGACTAGGCTTAGACCAAAATGGCTCGATTGAGCTATATTGTTCGCGATCTTCAGACGGTAATATATCAACTCCAACTGGCACCATCAGGGTGAAATCTGTCACTGATGGCAAGAAATCCACAAGTTTAGCTCTCGAGCGATCGATTTGTTCCGCACTAACCGAATTAGCGATATTGATGATTGTAATAAATAATGGTAGCGCGATCGCTTTCGGCAACCAATTAATAGTCGATAGTTTCATTTATAAATTTAGATAAATGTGTTAGGGCTTAGATATTTACTGGCGATCGCTCTAGATAGCAGTAGAGCTTAGTAGCAGAATGGATATTTACTTATTCAATCAAAGTAGCTTCGCATCAGGACAATTTAATAAAATATTTACCAATTTATGTTGATCGAGTATTTTCTGTAAAATAATGTGTTTGGGTCAAGACAGCCAGACAAGACAGGGGGAGGGTCATTTAACGATCGCGATCGATTGATTTCATCACAGTATCGCTACCACTGATTTTCCATTGACCACGATATTTAACCAATACTAGTGAGGCTGACTGTTGAGAACTAATTGCTCTTTGTTTTCCTTTAGCTTTCATTACCTGAGTTACCTTGACTAAAGCATTACGCTCCGATAGTGAGACTAGCTCGATATTTTGAACTTCAACACTCATCTCGACCCCATCAGATTTAAGACGTGCAAACATACTGCGTAAATACTCTTTATCCTTAGCTGATGTCAAGACCGCTACCTTTGCCATTCGATCGACACTGTGTTCATTCATTCCCCGATAAAATTGGGTCAATGTTTGACGAATATTTTGGATGTCAGCTTGCTGGTGAGTATTAACTCGCTCGGGTTTTTCATCTTTAATAATTAGTTTGTCCTGGCTACTTGGCGCAATTGATAAGCTAGGATCGATTGCTGCACTAGCAATCTGAACAGGATTGGCAAAGACTAAAACTAGATTGACGATTGCAGTTGTCCCAGCAACGAGTAAATATTTCAGCATGGTAGACGGTTGATGTACATTCGGTTGTTTCTTTCTTTACACTGAGTCCACCGATCGATCCGGACACTAATTCAATCTTTTTCAAAATTTCTCGACTTTTTTGGGTAGTTGCGATCGACATCGCTAGATCGATCGCTAAACTGTCACAAGGTGTCGATCGAGATGGGTAACACTAAGAGAGGATAGTACACAGTCCCCTGTGAGAAATAATGCCCCAGCCATCAGTTAAATCGATCTGGTTAGAGTTACAGATCGATCCCAACGACCCCGAATTATTAGCTACTCTAGACCGGATGGGGCGATCGGGAATGCTCGATCGATCGCAAATCCTCCAGATCGCGAGTAGCTGTCTGAGTGCAGACCTCCCCTGGAAAGCATTGCCAGCAGCTATCCCCACACTCGATCCACCAGCGATCCAGGCACCAACACCTGTAAAAATTCCCTCACCAGTCCAAACCATCTGGCAAAACCTCAAGGATGAACTGAGTGTCCGCTGGCTGCTATTTTTGGGTGTATTCTTGGTAATTCTGTCCTCTGGAGTCCTAGCAGCAACGCAGTGGTCGCTATTTCCAGCTTGGGGGCAGTATGGCTTGCTGTGGCTGTACACCATCGGTTTTTGGATTGTTGGTGCTTGGGCGCGGCGACAGGACGGGCTACGTCTGACTGCGAATACATTGCAAGTAGTCACTCTACTATTGATTCCGGTCAACTTTTGGGCGATCGATTCCTTTAGGCTATGGCATCAGCCCTTAGAACTTCTCACTGCGAGTGTGGCGGGGATCGGGTTGGTAGGTGTGATTTATCTCAAGCATCGCCAGCAGCGAGGACGAACTAATGCGGATCGATCGGGCTGGCTACTGGGCACGTATTTGGTGCTCAGTTGTCTGAATTTAGGCTGGCAAATCCCCTACTGGTCGGCGATCGCCATTTATATTGGTGCGATTGGGGTGGCGGTAGTACTTGGGCAAATTCGCCAGATTGAAGGTGGCGCACTGGCTCTTTATGGTTTGGGGATACTGCTGCTACGCGGTTTATTTGTGGCTCATTTACCCGTATATACCTTTGGTTTGGCGATCGGGATTGTGGGCTGGCTATTTACTCAGTGGGGATTACAAAAACATCGCCGACTCAAACGACTGCTAGGGGTTAGTGGTGCCGATCGAGCATCAATCCGTTTAGCTCGTTATCGAGCCAGATCGATCGATCTGGCTCGGTTATATCAGCAGCTCGGAGCCAGTTTATCGATCCTGGGCTGGCTGCTGGGCATCGGTGATTTGGTAAGTACAGTCAAGGGTAGCTCTTGGCAAGCAGTATCCGTCAGTTGTCTGGTATTAGTGTGGATTTGGCAACGCCTCCAAGCAAATCGCCAAAATCGAGAGGTAGTGGTTCTCTTCTTTGTCGGACTGCAAACCTATATTCTCAGTAGTTTTCTCTGGGCA
>JAJAZF010000006.1 GCA_026785875.1 Chamaesiphon sp.
CGCCATCTTGCTTCTTTCCTCAACCACATTTCACTAATATTCAGGAGTCAATTTCCCCCTACTCTAGTCTTCCCACTGTGGGAAAACTTTTAGACACCGACAAGTCAGCTAGACTTCATTGCTAATGGGCTTACCTCCTCTTGAGAAGGGGGACTTTTGCTCCCTTCCCCTTATCGAGGGAAGGCTTTTGCTCCCTCCCCTTTATAAGCTCACATCTTGCACCAGTTTGAAAATACTAGTGCTAACCGTAGCTCCAGGGAACCCACACGGGGCACCCCTACACAATTAACCTGTTGGGGTGCCCCTGTCTTGTCGTTTTTTTATTCGGGGGTTCCCCCCTATTAAAAACGCCGCTTGTGGGTACCCTAAGATCTCTGTTTTTACTAGTCTTAATGTATTGGTGCAAGATGTGAGTAAGGGAATTTTCTTGCTCCCTCCCCTTGATAAGGGGAGGGCTGGGGTGGGGTAAACTACGCATCAACTCAAAATCTCGATCGGATCTAATCTACTCGATCGAATGATAGTTCGGGAAGACGATGCTCCAGCGAGGGAACTACATCAACAATTCTCGCCAAGGCTGCGGACATCAAACCTTTGAATAAAGGATGGGGCAGACTTGGCGTAGACTGAAATTCGGGATGAAATTGGGTAGCGATAAAGAAGGGATGCGCTGGCAGCTCGATGATTTCCACCAAGCGCATATCGGGAGAGGTACCGCTGACAACATAGCCGCTATTGAGGAATAGGTTGCGGTAGGCGTTATTAAACTCATACCGATGGCGATGGCGTTCGTAAATCGCTTCTTGCTGATAAAGCTGGTGCGCGAGGCTATTTGGCTCTAGTCTACAGGCATATAAACCCAACCGCATCGTACCACCGAGATCGACGACATCTTGCTGCTCGGGCAGGAGATTAATTACTGGATTGGGAGTCTCGGGATCGAATTCCGAACTATTAGCTCGATCGAGTTTAGCGACATTTCGCGCCCATTCGATCGTCGCCGCCTGCATTCCCAAGCACAATCCGAGGAAGGGGAGCTGATGCTCTCGTGCGTACTCAATGGCGGCAATTTTGCCCTCTACGCCGCGAATACCGAATCCGCCTGGGACAACTAACCCCTGTACGTCTGCCAGGTATTTAGCCGCACCGTGGCACTCTAGATCTTCAGAATTAACCCAGACGATTTCTAATTTAGCACCTGTAGCGATCGCGGCATGTTTGAGAGCTTCGACTACGGATAGATATGCGTCGCCGAGTTGGGTATACTTACCGACGAGGGCAATTTTGACTTCTTGGGTGGATGTCTGCATTCGATCGACTAAATGCTGCCACTGACTCAGATCGGGGGTGCGTTGTTCGAGTTGGAGTAGTTCGATCGCTTGTGTTGCGAGTCCTTCGCGTTCCATAATCAGAGGAACTTCATAAATACTCCCAGCATCAGGCGCATTAATTACGCACTCTACAGGCACATCACAAAATTCCGACAGTTTTTCTTTAATCCCTTGGGGTAATGGCTGGATACTGCGACAGACGAGGATATCTGGTTGAATCCCGATCGATCTGAGTTCCTTCACCGAATGCTGTGTCGGCTTTGTCTTCATCTCTCCAGCAGTAGAAATCCACGGTACGAGCGCAACGTGCATGTATACTACGTTTCGTCGTCCGACATCTTTCCGAAATTGACGAATTGCTTCGAGGAAAGGGAGTGATTCGATATCGCCGACGGTACCACCGATTTCGGTAATCACGACATCAGGGTTGGTATTCTTGGCGACGCGATCGATTCGTTCTTTGATTTCATTGGTAATATGGGGGATTACCTGAACTGTACCGCCATTGTAGTCGCCACGGCGTTCTTTATTGATTACCGCTTGATAAATCGCTCCCGTCGTGACGCAATTGAGTCGGGACATCGATGTATCGGTAAATCGCTCGTAATGTCCCAAGTCCAAATCTGTTTCTGCGCCATCCTTAGTAACAAATACTTCCCCATGTTGGTAGGGACTCATCGTACCAGGATCGATATTGATATAAGGATCGAGCTTGAGAATTGAGACAGAATAGTTGCGTGATTTGAGCAATCGCCCCAAACTGGCTGCGACAATCCCCTTGCCAATACTCGAAACTACGCCACCAGTGACGAATACAAACTTAGTCATGTTGCTTTGGGTTTCTCTACTTACTCGATTACTGTCGTAGACGGCAAGCCGTTCGACTAGATCATTGTAGACTACCCTGCAATAATTGCTTCATGCTACGTCACATCGGCACTGAAGATTTCTCGTTGGCGTAGCCTCTCGGAACGAGAATCGAGTATCCTTTTTGGTCGTACAATAGGTGGCATCATCAGTAGTATTGGGAAATCGATCGTGAAAATATCTATTTCATTGCCCAACAAACTGGTTCGCTATGTCGATGAACGAGTAGTTAACCGCAGCCAATTAATCGAATCATTGCTCCGAGCTTGGCAGAAAAAACAGCAGCAACAAGCAATACTCTCAGCTTGCTTGACTTTAGACGAACAAACATCGGTGGAGGATGAAGAATGGCAACAAGCCGCAATTACCGATTGGGAAGTATCTGGCTAGTCAATTTTGACCCTGCTATTGGTACTGAAATTCGCAAGCCTCACCCAGCAATGATTGTATCTGGTACGCTCTTTAACCAGCGACGCAAGGTAACAGTATTGCCCATTACATCTAATGCTCCAGACAATAGACTACTACCTGTGGTTGTCCCGATCGAACCCAATCCCACTAATGGTTTAACTACCGATAGTTTTATTATTTGTGTCGATCCGATTACTTTTGACAAACAGCGATTGGTGCAGCAGTTAGGAATATTGAG
>JAJAZF010000007.1 GCA_026785875.1 Chamaesiphon sp.
GCGCTAATCGATGCTGAAGGCATTCAGTTAGATAGTAAAGCTGTTGGTGGCGGTCGTGGCGGTCGCAGTGCTAGTTACAAAATCACCGTCCAATCCAATAATAACTTATTGATTGGTGCTGCTTATACCAAGCAAATGGGTTTACAGGAAGGAGACGTATTTGAAATTTCACTAGGAAGGAAGCATATTCATCTCAAGCAAATTGATAAAAACGAGGATGAATAAATCGAGACTAGCTCCAGTCTCAATTAGCCAAGCGCGATCGTGCAAACCTTGACCGAGCAAGCGATCGAATCGTCAAAGTAGAGAGTAATATTGAGTTAATAACCACTGTGAAATCTAGATTTTAATCGCTCAGTTGAGTCATCTTCGTTAGCCTTGGCTATGCTCCGATTTGGCTAGCAAATTTTAGATGACGAGGATCGCGGTCTAAAATTTGCTAGCTTAATCTATTTTTGGGAAAATATTCCTAAATCTCATCCACACATTAAACTAGTTCCATGTCTCGGATCAAAGTTAGACAGCATGTTAATCCACTAAGTATTATCTATCAACAGTCCCTGACTCCGCCCGATTGGTCGGTAGTTTATCCCGATTTGTCAGCACCGATTCATCTAGATATTGGGAGTGCTGGAGGACGATTTTTGCTAGAATCGGCACAACTCGATCGAGAATGGAACTATTTAGGGATTGAAATTCGCCAAGCTCTAGTCATCCAAGCCAATCGCATCCGCGATGAAGCGGGTGTGAGCAATCTCCACTATGTATTTGGCAACATTAATACTTCGCTGGCAACCCTACTTGCATCACTACCGCCTGGTAAATTGCAGCGGATTAGCATTCAGTATCCCGATCCCTGTTTCAAAAACAGACATGCCAAGCGGCGAGTCGTTCAACCAGAATTAGTTAATGACATCGCTCGTTATTTACCTAGTGGTGGTGAAGTATTTTTGCAATCCGATCTGGAATGGGTAGCGCAAGAAATGTGCGATCGATTTAGCGAAAATCCAGCTTTCCGCCGCACTCAAACTAACTGGCTAGAGCCAAATCCGCTCGCAATCCCCACAGAGCGAGAAATAGCCACCCTCAATCGAGGCTTACCAGTTCATCGAGCAGTGTATCAACTATCAACTAATCCTACTTATGCTTGAGGTTGATACAACTCCACTCCAAGCGATTCCAGACTGTACCGACTACCCAGCCATTTTGCTCCAGTACATGGGAGACATCAGCTACCTGACTCGACAAAATCCCACTCAAAATCGCCCAACCTTTCGGCTTGACGATCGCCGCCATTGAAGGGGCAAGTTGAATAATTATATCTGCTAAAATATTGCAGACAAAACCATCGACTGGAGCCGGAATCATCAACTGAAGTTGTTCGATACTCCCCAACTCGACGATTAATTTTTCGGCTGGAATCAGATTTAGAGCGCGATTTTCGCCAGTTGCTTTGACTGCTAGGGGGTCATTATCGACGGCATATACCTGTTGGGCACCCAACAATAATGCTGCTGTAGAGAGAATACCAGAGCCGCAACCAATATCGGCAATTGTGAGATTTGTCCCAGGTTGCAGGCGCATTTCGAGGGCTTCTAGACATAGTTGCGTCGTCGCATGTGTACCCGTGCCAAAGGCTACACCTGGATCGAGTTTGAGGATAGTTCGCTCTGAATCTGTTGGTGGCTCCAACCATGCTGGATTAATCAACAATCGATCGCCGATCGGTTGTGGTTGCCAGTGTTGTTTCCAACTACTCGACCAATCTTCTTCATCAATCAGATTACACTTAGTTACGGGCAACTCGCAACCTATTTCTCTAGCATCATCCTCTAATAGCAAAGAGAGATCGGATATTGCGAGTAGTTTGACCTGAACCTGGGGAATATATGCAGAAATTAGGATTTCGCTACCTTGCTGTTGAGTGGACATTCCTTTGCACCCAAACTCACTCAGTCTCCAAAAGATATTTTCTTCGAGATCGGGGATGCACTCAATTTTAATTTCCCACCAGCTATTAGACATGTTTCTAAGTGTTGACGTATAAATTCTAATAACTCTCTTTAGATATTAACTGTGGTGAATAGTTAATATTTCATCACTACAGTAACATAATGTTTCTCGATGTCAGCCAGATTGTCACAAATTTGCAAGAACAGGCTTAGGTATTAGACGCATTCATCCTCTAATACTCACATCTTGCACCAGTACGAAACTATTAGTAATTAGTGTAGAGCTGAGGGTACCCCCAACGGGCCCCCCGAAAAGTTTTATGTTGGGGTGGCCCGTGTGGGGTACCAGGGGGTTTAGGCGCAAAAGTATATTAGCATTTGGGGGAGATTTTAGAATAACCCCGAATACTA
>JAJAZF010000008.1 GCA_026785875.1 Chamaesiphon sp.
TAACACGGTAGAATAGGCACCGATCGCCATGAACGCCACATGACCGAAATTAATCAGCCCAGTGACACCCCACTGTAAATTCAACCCCAAACTAAAGAGTGCATAGGTAGCAGCAGAAATCGTCAAAAAGACAAAGTAAATAACCATCAGGCAGAAAGTATGGATTATCGATCGGGTGTTAATAATCTTAGAGTACTATCTACCGCGATCGTTTTAGCTGACAATCCAGTAATACTTGGCAACGCGATTGAGAGTTCAACGATCCTCTATTTCTGAGGCTAGAGTTCTTCAGCACGTTTTAGCACGGCATCCATAAAATATTCAGCTAATTCTAAAATAGTACCTTCACGATCGCGCATCCCAATTTTCCTCAAGTCTGTTAAATTAAGAGTACCCACCTGAAGGGGCGAATCACCAGGTAACTGTTAATCGATAAAATTTTATGGCTGGCTTTGGATTCAATTTTGCAACAAAAACTTGATCGAGACCCGATATCTTAGCATACGATTCGAGCTTTGAGAAAAAGATCTCAGCGGCTCGGCGGGGTATAAAAAAATATCGCAATACGTTGGTTGAGTTGGCTAAACAATCGCGCCTTGTGGGATAAAGATCGTGTTTCCAGTTATCTATTCAGACGAATTTTTAGAGCATCAAACGGGAGCATTTCATCCCGAAAAACCAGCACGATTGACGGCGATTAAGTCAGCATTAGAACGGGCAAAATGGGCGAACAAACTGGATTGGCGAGATCCAACATCGATCGATCTTAGATCGCCTCTACCCTGGATCGAGAAAATTCACCCTGTGGAATATATTCGATCGATCCAACAGCTCTCCCAGCATGGCGGATCGATCGATTCGGATACGCCTGTTTCAACCAAAACCTACGCAGTTGCTCTACTGGCTGTGAATGCTTGGCTAGATGGGGTAGATATCGCCATGAGTGGTGAACCAGCGTTTGTGTTGGCGCGTCCGCCTGGGCATCATGCGGAGCCATCTGGAGGAATGGGATTTTGTATTTTTAGTAATGCGGCGATCGCGGCAACATACGCATTAGCTAATGGTGCCGAGCGGGTTGGTATCCTCGACTGGGATGTCCATCATGGCAATGGTACTCAGGCGGTAGCGGCGAATAATCCCCAGATTGGCTACTGTTCGTTACATGAATTTCCCCACTATCCTGGCACGGGACAGGCAATGGAGCGGGGCGTTTATGAGAATATCTTGAATTTACCAATGAAGGCGGGAAGTACGATGGCAGACTATCAACCGCTATTTGAAACAGCGGTGATGCCGTTTTTTACCAAGTTTCGTCCAGATATTTTAATTGTGAGTGCGGGATATGATGCCAATCATGACGATCCACTGGCGAATATTTCACTCAAACCGGAAGACTTTGGCATCTTTACCGATTATTGCTTGCAATTGACGCGGAAGATTGTGTTTGGATTGGAAGGTGGGTATGATTTTGATTCGTTGGGGGCATCGGTTGTCGCGACGATCGATCGATGTTTGGCTGTGTGAATCGTTGCGGGTAGGGGCAATTCATGAATTGCCCCTTCACCTACGAGTGTTAATTAGCTAACCTAAGCGGTTAGAAACCGCTCCTCTGCAAGGCAGACGCTACGCGAACGGAGTGCAAAGTCCGCCTTCGCGGACTAATAAACTAGTCCGCGAAGCGAAAAGTGCGGTCTTGGGGTTTCCCCAAGTGGAGCACCTTTTCAAGACAGGCGGACTTTGCAACATTAGCCACGATTTGCGGCTCGCGCTCCTCGGGTTCCCCGAGGGTTTAGCGAGACAAGACACAATCGTCGGCGTTCTCCATAGCTAGCAACTTGAGTTAGTTAACTGTCAACTGTGCAGCTTCCTCTAGCTTAGTTTTGGCAGCATATAGACGGTTGAGGGCGTTGATATAGGCTTGGGCTGAGGCGACGATGATGTCGGTATTGGCGGCATAACCGGAGTAAGTGTACTCCTGATATTTGAGGCGAATTGTCACCTCTCCGATGGCATCAATGCCCGCTGTGACCGATTGAACCGAAAATTCGATTAATTGGTTGGGCACATTGATGACGCGGTTAATCGCCTTGTAGATGGCATCTACGGGGCCAGTCCCGATCGCTGCGTCGGTCAATTCTTCGCCGTTGGGCATCCTGATGGTAACAGTTGCGGTGGGTTGAGCGCGATCGCCGCACGTCACCTGGACGCGATCGAGTACAAAGATTTCGGGACTTTGTTTGATTTCATCATTAACGATCGCTTCTAAATCTCGATCGGTAATCTCTTTTTTCTTGTCAGCGACATCTTTAAATCTCAAGAATGCTTTATTGAGATCGTTCTCGGATAAATCGATGCCCAGTTCTGATAAGCGGGTGCGGAAGGCATTACGACCGGACAATTTACCTAGTACAATCAGATTATCAGTCAAGCCGATCGACTGTGCATCCATTATTTCATAGGTGAGTTTATTTTTTAATACTCCATCCTGATGAATTCCCGATTCATGTGCAAAGGCATTAGCACCGACAATCGCTTTATTTGGTTGCACGATCATTCCGGTGAGACTAGATACTAACCGCGAAGTTTTATATATTTGGCGAGTATCGATATTTGTGAGTGAATCGGTGGAATCAGCCGGACGACCTAAAAATGGGTTGAAGTACTGACGACGGACGTGTAGAGCCATCACTAGTTCTTCTAGCGACGCATTTCCGGCGCGTTCCCCAATGCCATTAATCGTACATTCCAATTGCCGCGCACCATATTTTACTGCTTCGAGAAAGTTGGCAACAGCTAATCCTAAATCGTCGTGTCCGTGGACGGAAATCACCGCTCGATCGATATTCGGGACATTTTCTTTGATACCTTTAATTAATGCTCCAAATTCAGAGGGAGTTGTATAACCAACTGTATCGGGAA
Organism: Chamaesiphon sp.; assembly: GCA_026785875.1. Taxonomy (GTDB): domain Bacteria; phylum Cyanobacteriota; class Cyanobacteriia; order Cyanobacteriales; family Chamaesiphonaceae; genus Chamaesiphon. Next base: position 2,920 of record JAJAZF010000008.1, read on the forward strand.
TATTAACTGTAGTTGCTCCAGATGCGATCGCCCGTTCTAATACTTCATACAAAAATTCTGGTTCGCTCCGTCCAGCATCTTCAGGTGAAAATTCGACATCATCGACAAAAGTTTTGGCATAAGCTACCATCTCGCCAGCAATTTGCAGGACTTCTTTTCTCGTCTTCTTGAGTTTATATTCGAGGTGAATATCAGATGTCGCAATGAAGGTATGAATCCGGTGTTTTGCCGCAGGTTTTAGAGCTTCGGCTGCGGCTTTGATATCCTTTTCGCTAGCTCGTGCCAAACCGCAAATAATCGGCCCAGATGGTGTGCCGACTAGCTCGGCAATCTGATGAACTGCTTCAAAATCCCCTCGACTAGAGTAGGGAAAACCAGCTTCAATTACATCTACTCCCAAGCGTGCCAATTGTCTGGCGATCGTCAGTTTCTCATCTACATTGAGAGTTGCACCTGGAGATTGTTCGCCATCTCGTAGGGTGGTATCAAAAATAATTACTCGATCTGATTGTGGCTGTGTCATGATATTGGGCACCTAAAAATAATAATGATAAAAGTTACGGATCGATACCTAATCTTAAAATATTAATCATTAACAAATTAGCTCATGAATAATTAGTTCGATCGGCGATCGATCTTGCTGATGTTTAAGGTGACAGATTAGTTAGAATTGACGATCTACTTAGATTTTTATTAGCGATCGTCAACTCTTTACTGATTAGCGAGTAGTTATTATTCACTATCTTTCTGTCACCTAAATAAGCAATAGTAACTCAAATGAGTTGGACTGCATCATCATTTTTGGGTGCTGGATCACTGGAATTGGTTCTCCTATAGGGAATCAACTTTTTCAATTCGATCGCGAATATCATTGAGATCGATATATCGATCGGTGACATTTCGTAGTTCTCGGGCGATCATCCCTTCTGTTGAGATGACTGTGATGTGCGTATTCTTCGATCGCAGTAACTCGATCGCCCGCTCAAAATCACCATCGCCACTAAATAGCACAACTCGATTGTACTGATCTACAGTATTAAACATATCGACCACAATTTCAATATCCAAATTCGCTTTTTGGGAATAGCGACCGGAAGTATCATCGTAATACTCCTTGAGAATCTTGGTGCGGACTGTATAACCCAAGCTGATGAGTGCATCGCGAAACCCGCGTTGGTCTTGAGCGTCCTTTAACCCAGTATACCAAAAAGCGTTAATTAGCATTAACTCTGGTTCTTGGTTAAAATACTCCAGCACGCGCCGAGGATCGAAAAACCACCCATTTTTTTGTTGGGCATAAAACATATTATTGCCGTCCACAAAGATGGAGAGACGGTTAGCAACAGAAAACATTATAAATAGTACCTAGTTATTTTTTATAATTAAAGTAGATTGACAGCAGATCTAGATCGCCCTCGATTGCGCCAATTTCATTAGGCGCAGTTATCCAACAGTAGGAATTACCCAACCATAGATTTACAGAGATCGAAGACATCATCCTGAGGCTAAGTTTAGCTAGTTAATTTAAAGATATAGATTTTAAAGATTAAGCTGTAGACTCGATCGCCACAGGCTTCCGGTGTCAAACCAGCATTGAAAAGGTGGCAAATGAATAAAAGTTGATAAGTTTAGTTTGACCTGAACTCCATCGACAAAGATTTGACAGTTAGCATAATAATTTAGAAGAATAATGTATATATGGGTTCTATCTTACCAGAAAAGTATCGGATGTTTAAAATCCTTGTCTCTTTTCAGCTGGAGTACTCGTTCGCCCAATCTAAGCCCAGCCCAATCAATTACAGTTGCTAGCAGATCGTGATGAAGACATCGATTACTCGGCAAAATTTGGGCAATCTAAGCAAGAGTAGTCGCACAAAATTAGCTAGTCGATCGATCTATGGTAAACTCCATCAACTTCCCAGCACCACCGCCACCCAAACCCAATCTATCCGGTCATTTTCCCCCACCACCGCCGACTCACTCCACAATGGTGCAGGCTGCCCCTCTTACCACCAAACTACCCCCAGGACAACCCAGTATTGGGGATTTGGTAACAATCGCTTTTGATGCTGGTTATTCGGATATTCACATTGGTATCGGTGAAACTCCGAGATTTCGCAATCGGGGTGAGATCGAAACAACTAACTACCCCGAAACAGACTTGCCCACCTTTATGGCATGGCTGCATGAAGTTTTGAGCGAAGAAGACATTCGCACATTTGAGGCTAATCTAGACTTTGATGGTGCCACCCAGTATGAATTTGCCCGAGTGCGGATCAACGTATTTGACTCGCTCTACGGCTATGCGATGGTGATGCGATTGATTCCGATGCAAATTGCCACCCTAGAGGAATTGCGCTTACCCGCAGTGTTTCGCGATGTCTGTCACAATCATAAGGGCTTAATTCTCGTCACAGGGCCGACAGGTTCAGGTAAATCGACGACGATGGCGGCGATGGTTGACTATATGAACAAAGAAATGCCGCGTCATATTATCACGATCGAAGATCCGATCGAATTTATCCACAAAAGTAAACGCGCTCTGATCAAGCATCGAGAAGTTGGCGCAAATACGTTGATGTTTGATACTGCCCTCAAAGCCGCATTGCGAGAAGATCCCGATGTGATTTTGGTGGGGGAAATGCGCGATCGAGAAACAGTCAATACCGCCCTCAAAGCCGCGCAAACTGGGCACTTAGTGATCGGTACCTTGCATACCAATAGTGCGGTGAAAACGATCGAGCGGGTGCTCAATCTCTTCAAACCCGAAGAACAAGCCGTCATGCGCGTATCATTGGCGGAATCCCTAGTCGCCATTATCTCGCAGGGTTTGTGCCGGACTACTGACGGTAAGCGTGCAGCCTATCACGATATCCTGATCAATACCGAAACTGTCAAAGACTACGTTCGGGATGGGAAATATGATGAGATTGGGCCATTGATGACAGATGGGGAATTTGATGGGATGATCACCATGAATAAATCCCTATTTGCACTCTATCAAGAAGGGCGAATCACTGAAGAAATCGCCCTCGAACTCTCGCCGACAACCAATGAAATGGCAATGATGTTGCGTGGGAAAATTTAGATAGCTACAATCGATTAGATTTGAGTGGGACGATCTGCTGGCGCGAACCTCCAAGAGAGCATTTTTACATCACAGAGTCATCTATCTACAGATCGGGAACACAAAACTTAATTGAAGGTCATGAACTATCATCAGCGTTTATATTTTTAATTAGGTTTAGTTCCCATGTCTGGATCAATGTTCCAAAAATCGCTCGTTGCTACTTTAGGTGTGGCGATCGTTTCTACAGGTCTTTTCGTCAGTATTTCTAGTCATGCCCAAAGTGGTACGCCGGGGACTACTACCAGCCCCACAACTAGCCCCACAACTAGCCCCACAACTCCAGTGCAGACACCTAGTGGCGGGTCGATGACAACTCCTAATGGTGGGATGACGACTCCTGGTGGGATGACGACTCCTGGTGGGATGACGACTCCTACCAGAACGACGGCTCCTACTGGCAAGACGATCGTTAGTATCGCCGCTGGAAATAAAAATTTCTCAACATTAGTGACTGCACTAAAGGCAGCAGATCTAGTTGAAACTTTATCTGCTGCTGGCCCTTATACAGTATTTGCACCTACCAACGCTGCCTTTGCCAAAATACCTAAAGCTACTCTGGCAAATCTGCTCAAGCCTGAGAACAAAGAGCAACTCCAAAAAATCCTCACTTACCACGTCGTCTCTGGTGCGGTGACATCCAACAAGCTCAAGTCAGGAAAAGTTGCAACTGTTGAAGGCGGTAATGTTACTGTCAAAATCAGCGGTAAAAAAGTGCGGGTTAATAATGCTAATGTCATTATGGCTGATGTCAAAGCTAGTAACGGTGTGATCCACGCGATCGATACCGTACTGATGCCACCTACTAAGTAGTCACTGATGGCTAACTAGTTAATAGTAAAAAAGGTGGGTAATACCCACCTTTATTGTTGGAGATCGCCTTTGTTTTGATCTCTTCCCGCCCATCCTTGCCCTGTGACTAGTTTTTACATGCTCAGACACAATCTATTGCTACCTGTATCGACAGGCGATTTATTAATCCCGCTCTCCCCGATTACCGATCGAGATATCCAACTATCATTAATTATTCCTACCTATCAAGAGCGGAATAATATCACTGAAATTGTCCAGCAGTTGACAATCGAACTCGATCGACTCATCCCAAATGGTTATGAACTAATCGTAGTTGATGATAATAGTCCCGATCGCACTTGGGAATTAGCACAAGATCTAACCGAGCAATATCCCCATCTGCGCGTCTTGCGGCGGACAAAGGAGCGGGGACTAGCAACAGCAGTAGTTCGGGGCTGGCAGACCGCCAGAGGGCAGATCCTGGGGGTAATTGATGCCGATCTCCAACATCCACCTGAAGTCCTGGGGCAACTATGGCAAGCGATCGGATCGGGAGCCGATCTGGCGATCGCGAGTCGGAATGTCGAGGGGGGCGGAGTGAGCGAATGGAGTCTGCTCCGTCGCTGTCTATCTAGAGGAGCGCAACTACTGGGACTAATTATTCTCCCAGAAACGATCGGGCGGGTAACAGATCCGATGAGTGGCTATTTCCTGCTGCGGCGAGAAACGATCGCCGGAAAAGTATTAAGCCCCGTGGGTTATAAAATCTCGATCGAAGTCATTGGGCGCGGCGATATTGGCAAGATTGTCGAGGTGGGCTATGAGTTTCAAGAACGCCAAACTGGAAATAGCAAGGTTACAGGGCGACAATATCTAGAATATATTCAGCATTTATTTAGATTGCGACTGGCTCGGAGTGGGAGATTCTTGCAGTTTATTGCCGTCGGTTTGAGTGGGGTAGTAGTTGATATGTCCTTACTATACTTATTTAGCGATGCCAGTACACTTGGCTTACCACTAATCCTCAGTAAAATTTTGGCAGGAGAGTCCGCAATTATCAACAATTTCCTTTGGAACGATCGTTGGACATTTGCCGATCTGATTCGCACTCAAACTAGTCGCCGTCAAAAATTCCGCCGCTTTTTGAAATTTAATTTAATTTGTCTGGTGGGACTACTGCTGAGTCTGACGATCTTGCATTTGCTCTACAATTTCGCGATCCACGATCGATATATTGCCAACTTCATTGCGATCGCTAGCGTCACCCTGTTTAATTATTGGCTCAATCTCAAATTAAGCTGGCGGGTGACTGATGATTCTAAATAGCCGACAATCCACATTAATGCAACCTCCTCTGGGTAGAATTATTAGCAGATTTCGAGTGGTATTTACGATCTTATAGATTAATAATGATGTAAAGTTTTTTTAACAGACGTACTTTTTTTCGAGTGGATTATCTATATTAATATCATCAGTTTAAATTGATCCCCGACATGGGATTGACCAAAACGTATCAGTTTTAGCCAGTATCCATCTAGACAGCCGGAGCCAATAAAATGCAATCAACTCAAAATCTCACCATTTCCAAAAGTCGTTACATCGCTACAGCTAAAAGCTTCTTAATTTGGTGTTTTGCGCTAACAGTGACCCTGTTAGTAGTTGGTTTCCCATTAGTTGTGTTGATGGCTACTGTCGGAGCGTTACTCTCAATTACACTTCACCCAATCCTACCAGTAAGTGCAGTTCTACTAGTCGCTGGTGGCACGATTGTCCTCAATATTTTAGCCGTAATGGTCGGGGCTGGAGTCCTAACTTCAAAAGGTATCCATCCTCATGAAGTCCGCTGGTTAAGTTGGTTGCACGGTGATGCAAACCCAGTTAACACCACAACTTATGCCACTTGCCCACTCACCTGTGATATCGATTCCTAGAAATCGCAGTTTTCGGTTTTGTTCATCTCATCTATCTCAACCTCAGCTCGGAGCGTTATCCGAGCTTTTTTGTATTCTTTTTTACCGAAAAGAATTGGTTTAAAGCCTCTCCCTTTTAGGGAGAAATTAAAAGAAAACTATTCATTACTCCAATCCTCTTCCTTTTAGGTGAGGTCGCTGTCAACTGTCTGTCTTGTCACAGCGAGATCTGGAGGAAACCTCCAGGGCGCGAGCCGCAACTGTCAACTGTCAACTGAATGAAGGAGCGAACCAAGCAGGGGAGGGGGCAAGAGCAACCCCTTTATAGGATGATAATATTGTGTAAATCTTGATGATTGGAGATTGCACGATCGATCGACTTACTATCCACTACTGATGAGCTTATGATTCCTATCTGTTTTACCCTCGGAACTCGTCCTGAAGCCATTAAATTAGCCCCTGTGATTCGGACATTTCAAGCATCGAGTAAATTCACAACACAGGTGGTTTTAACTGGGCAACATCGAGAGATGGTAGCGCAGGTGATGGAGATTTTTGGGTTAAAAGCCGATCGAGATTTGGATATCATGCAGCATCAACAAACGCTCACAGATATTACCCAACGTAGCTTACAGGGATTAGAAAAATTATTCAAAGAGATCGCACCCCAACTAGTTATCGTTCAAGGTGACACTACTACGGCATTCGCCGCCGCTCTAGCAGCATTTTACCAACAAATCCCGATCGGACACGTCGAAGCCGGATTGCGGACGGACAATATCTATAATCCCTTTCCTGAAGAAGCCAACCGGAGACTCATCTCTCAGATTACTCAGTTACATTTTGCCCCCACCAGTCTAGCCGTCGAAAATCTCCATAAATCCGGCGTGACAGGCGAAATCTACGAGACGGGCAATACCGTCATCGATGCCCTCCTCACCGTCGCTAAATCTCAACCTGCTTGTGATATTCCAGGCTTAGACTGGACTAAATATCGTACCATCCTCGCCACAGTCCACCGTCGCGAAAATTGGGGCGAACCGCTCCAAAATATCGCTGCGGCGATGCTCCAAATCCTGGAGAAATTTCCCGACACGGCACTATTACTACCCCTACATCGCAATCCTACCGTGCGCGAACCACTCACCCAACTGTTGGGCACTCATCCCCGCGTCTTCCTCACCGAACCCCTCGATTATAGTCAACTCGTCGGTGCGATCCAACGCAGTTATCTGCTGCTCTCTGACTCAGGCGGCATCCAAGAAGA
>JAJAZF010000009.1 GCA_026785875.1 Chamaesiphon sp.
GTGAGGGGGTTTTTGCGTTTGGGGATGATTAGAGCGGAAATAATCGCCTCGATCGCGCGACAAGATCGAGCAAGATAGTAAAATGACTTACATCCTCCCAAATCACCACTCCCCACTAAATTATGGCTGCTGAAGTAATCTGTGTCGGTACCGAATTATTGCTCGGTGATATTCTCAATAGTAATTCTCAATACTTAGCTAAAGAACTAGCTGCGCTGGGAGTACCGCACTTCTATCAGACCGTAGTAGGGGATAATATCGATCGAGTCCATCAAGCGATCGAGATTGGAGCGACTCGATCGAGTATATTGATTTTTACTGGTGGTTTAGGGCCAACACCTGACGATCTGACCACAGAATCGATCGCTAGTTATTTTAATACTCCTCTCGTCGAGCATCCAGAAGTCATCGCTGATATCGAGCGTAAATATACCCAGCGAGGACGAGAGATGACGATGAGTAACCGTAAGCAGTCACTCCAGCCCCAAGGCGCAGCGATATTACCCAATCCGCTCGGGACTGCGCCAGGGATGATTTGGCAACCACGGGCGGGACTGACGATCTTTACTTTTCCTGGCGTACCGCAAGAAATGTATCGGATGTGGCGGGATACAGCCGTTCCATTTTTAAAAACTCAGGGTTATGGGCAAAATCCGATCTATAGTCGTAGTCTCCGCTTTTTTGGCGTTGCGGAATCAGCTTTAGCCGAAAAAGTAAATCACCTGTTCGACTCCAATAATCCGACTGTCGCCCCTTACGCTGGAAAGGGAGAGGTACGGTTGCGGATTTCGGCTAGAGCAGCCAATGAGACAGCAGCCAAGTCACTAATCGAACCGATTGCTAGAGAAATCCAACAGATTGCTGGAGACAACTATTTTGGCAGTGATGATGATACTTTAGCTAGTGTAGTAGGACAGTTATTGATGGCTAGAGGTCAAACTTTAGCTGTAGCAGAATCTTGTACTGGCGGTGGTTTGGGGCAAATGCTGACGGATACACCTGGAAGTTCTAGCTATTTTATGGGTGGAATTATTTCTTATGCTAATCGGATCAAAATCGATCTGTTGGGGGTTAATGCTGAGGACTTAGCCCGAGCAGGTGCTGTGAGTGAAACTGTGGCGATGCAGATGGCGGCGGGGGTGAAGGCTAAATTAGGGACTGATTGGGGGGTAAGTATTACGGGGGTGGCTGGTCCTGGTGGCGGGACGGAAGCGAAGCCTGTCGGGTTAGTTTATATTGGGATTGCTCGCCCAGACGGTGAAGTGGAAGGGATTAAATATCAGTTGGGAAGTCAGCAGGAACGGGGTTTGATTCGTCAGGTGTCAGCGTCTCAAACCTTGGATTTATTGAGACGGCGGTTGGGAAGGGGATAGGAATGGAGAGATTGACATCTTGCACCAGCTTAAAAATACTATTACTTAGCGTAGATCAAGGGTACCCACAAGCGGCGTTTTTATGCGGGGGTTCCCCCCGCATAAAAAAACGACAAGACAGGGGCACCCCTACAGGTTAATTGTGTAGGGGTGCCCCTTGTGGGTACCCTGGGGTTTTTTGCTTTTACTAGTCTTTCTGTCTTGGTGCAAGATGTGAGGAGATTGGCAAAGCCAACAGTTAAACCAAGGTTATCGTGCATAATGACATTTGATGAGTGGATGTGGCAGATGTGATGGAACTCTATCGATTTTCAACAGTCCTAGTCAATTAAGACGCGATCGACTTACACTGAGTTGACGAAAATATTTAATTCCCCGAACCAACAGATGCAGAAACCATTTCAGCAATTAATTGTAGTTAGTTTTCTTTTGGGTGCCCTCATGTTGGGTGGTTGTGATAGTCCCAGACGAGAGCAAGCTGCTACTCCCACAACTAGCCCATCAACGGCGACTACTAGCCCCGACACTACTACCAATCAGTTCCCTGGATTACCGAGACTAAATGGTAAAGCGACTGTACTGATGACTGTCAAAGGTAATAAACAAATCACGATCGAGTTAGATGGTAATAATGCGCCGATTAGTGCGGGTAACTTTGCCGATTTGGTTCAAAAGGGATTCTATAATGGACTGAGTTTCCATCGTGTCGTTCGTCAACCGCAACCCTTTGTAGTCCAAGGTGGCGACCCCAAAGGTAATGGCAGTGGTGGTTATATTCCCGCCGGATCGACTACAGAACGCCGAATTCCATTAGAAATCAAACTCAGAGGTGCAACCGCCCCAATTTATAGTCAGACTACTACCGATGTCCCAGAACTCCAACATAAACGCGGCACGATCGCGATGGCAAGATCTCAGGCACCTGATTCTGCGTCTTCCCAATTTTATTTTACCCTCGCAGATATCGCTTTTCTAGATGGTAATTATGCTGTCTTTGGCAAAATCACTCAGGGTTTAGAAATCATCGACACCATCCAACAAGGCGATAAAATCACGTCAGCAAAAGTAACTCAAGGGATTGAAAATCTCAAAAAATAGGTCGAGCAGTTGACAGTTGACAGTTGACAGTTGACAGTTGACAGTTGATAGTTAGGACACTCGGACTAAATCTAGAGTGTCCTAAGCGATCTGGCGACTGCTATATTTGTCTAATACCTAGTTGTTTGCAGTTGCTCGCTCCTATTTCTGGTACCTACAGATGCAAATTGTGATTACTGGGATTGGGTTTAGATCTGCATTCGGCGATTTAGCAGACACTTGGCGAAGTTTGATGGACGATCGATCCGCAATTAGATTACACCAACCTTTCGCCGATTTACCGCCACTCCCACTAGCTTTAATCGATAGCCAGCCGCAACACGTCATCGATCTCACTCACACTGTTGTTGCTGAGGCGATCGAAGATGCAGGTTTGAGCTTACCATTACTCGATTGTGGCGTAGTCATCGGTTCGAGCCGAAGTTGTCAGTCTGAATGGGAAAAGTTGACATCCAATCCATCGATCGAACCGGATTTGACTAATTGGTTAGATACCTTACCACACAGTCTGGCGATCGCCACAGCTAGATATATCGGCTCTCGATCGGCGGTATTAGCTCCGATGGCAGCTTGTGCGACGGGAATATGGTCTGTAGCTCAAGCTGTATCTTCGATCCGTTCAGGAGCCTGTGAGCGGGCGATCGCGGGAGCTATCGAAGCACCGATTACACCATTGACGATCGCAGGTTTTAGCCAAATGGGTGCGCTGGCGACAACTGGCTGTTATCCTTTCGATCTCCAGCGGGAGGGATTAGTCTTGGGAGAGGCGGGGGCGGTATTTGTGATTGAGACAGCAGAATTAGCGCGCGCGCGCGGTGCCAAAATTTATGGTGAGGTGTTGGGATTTGGATTGACAAATGATGCCTATCATATGTGCGCGATGGATGAAGCGGGAACGGCGGGGGCGAATGCAATTTATCAATGTCTGGACAGATCGAAACTCATGCCCACCGACATCGATTATATCCACGCTCACGGTACTAGTACGCCATTGAACGATCGCCGCGAAAGCCAACTAATCGCGCAAATCTTCCCCAATGGTGTCGCAGTTAGTTCGACTAAAGGAGGCACAGGGCATACATTAGGGGCATCAGGTGCTGTTGGGATTGCATTTTGTCTGCAAGCGATCGCGACTCAAACTTTGCCGCCCTGTGTTGGTTTGAAGAATTCCCAATTCGATCTCGATCTAGTCAGGGTGCCACGTCAAACAGATCTAAATAATTTACTGTGCTTGAGTTTTGGCTTTGGCGGACAAAATGCGGCGATGGCGATCGGAAAATGGCATCTTAAATTAATTGATAATTGATAATTGATAATTGATAATTGCGGATGCTTTTCAGGCGGAGGATACCTGGCGCATGTGTTGCACCAGCGGCTCGCGCACGCCCTAGTTCCCCGACGGTTTGCGGAAAGTGCTGATGGGCGGGTACCCCGCCCAGTGTTCTTGGGGTTTCCCCAAGTGAAGCACCTTTTCAAGACAGCGAGACAAGACAAGCAGATAATTGGGTTTTTAAGATGGGGATTTAGACCCCCGATCTTTGTTAAATTGAGTAATACAGCGGAAAAGACTTAGCTTCCTTAGGTTTGATATAGACAGTTTGCTGTGGTTCCAAGTGTAACTCATCAAATCGATCGCGCGTCAGATGAGCCGAAATAACTTGCCCATCAGCAAGAGCCAACTCAGCTTGAATCTCCCATCCCAAATGAATAATCCGCGTCACAGTTGCCACCGTCATCGTACTATCTGGCTCAGTCGCGATCGAGATATCTTGGGGACGGAGATATACTTGAGGATGATTGGCTTCAAACCCATTATTTTGAAAAATATCCGCACTGCTAGGTAAAACATTCACAGGGCCGATAAAACTCATCACAAACGCACTCGCAGGTCGATCGTAAATCTCCGCCGCAGTGCCTACCTGCTCGATTTGACCCTTATTCATCACCACGATTTTATCGGCTACTTCCATCGCCTCCTCCTGATCGTGAGTCACGAACACTGTCGTCACATGCACCTCATCATGCAGACGGCGCAACCAAGCGCGTAAATCCTTTCTCACCTTGGCATCCAACGCCCCAAACGGCTCGTCCAATAGCAATACCTTGGGTTCGACAGCTAAAGATCGCGCCAAAGCTACCCGCTGTCTCTGTCCGCCAGATAATTGCGAAGGATAGCGATCTCCCAATCCTGAAAGCTGAACTAGTTCCAGCAACTCATCAGCACGCGCTTTAATTTTGGCTGGACTAGCATTGCGAATCTTCAATCCAAAGCCGATATTTTCGCGAATAGTCATGTGCTTAAATAGCGCGTAATGCTGAAATACAAACCCAATATTTCGCTCTTGAACACTCTGATAAGTTGCATCTGTCCCAGTCAGCCAAATTTTGCCACTATCGGGTGTTTCCAGTCCAGCAATCAGCCTGAGCAGAGTAGATTTACCAGACCCTGAAGGCCCTAGCAGAGCCACCAGCGCACCCGACTCAATTTCCAGATTAACACCATCAACAGCCTGGAAACTGCCAAATTGTTTCGATACACTTTTTACTGATATGCCCATTATTTAAAATACCTGAATAAATAAATTTTTAGATTAACCGATCGCTAACTTATACTTAATATTAAACTTTATTTTATACCTAATTTTAAAATCCAATTACTGAGTATCGATCGCCCAATTAAAGCACATACCCTCCTCCTGATGTGTGAGTTAGTACTCCAGATCGAGCGGAAAACCGTGATATCTTAAATATAGTATCCGATCGAACTACTTGTGGAACTCTCTTCTCGACTAGAATACGCTTTAGTTGCTCTGCTAGAAATCGCTAAACATCAGGCTCAAGGCAAACCCCTCAAGGTAAATGAAATCGCCGCTAGTCAGTCATTACCAGAGCGATATCTCGATCAGATTTTCACTTCGCTCAAACGTCAAGGAATTCTTTCTAGTCAGCGAGGGATGAAAGGTGGTTATCTACTTGCTAGAGAACTATGGCAGATTACCTTACTAGATGTAGTAGTCGCGATCGAAGGTAGTGGCGATCGCAAGAAAGTCGCTCCAACTAGCTCTAATACCCTAGAAAAAACAGTCATCGTTCAAACTTTTGAAGGCATTAAAGACTCTGTTGACGATCTTCTAAAAAGTTATACGCTTCAAGATTTAGCTAAAACATTAGAAACTCAGAGGCAAAGCAGTCCGATGTATTATATTTAGGCTTTAGGTTTTAGGCTTTAGGTTTCACATTCGTTTAACCTAACCTATGACTTATCTTTAATTCGCGTTTTGCTTTCTAAAATCTCTTTTAAAATTAACGTAACTGCGGCAAGTAAAGCGAGTAAAACTGCTGCGGAAAAAGCTGCTTCAGTGTTGTATTGCTTATAAGCCTCTTCCACAAATAAAGGCAAACTTTGAGTCGTATTTGCCACATTTCCCGACACCACCGATACCGCGCCAAATTCTCCCATTGCGCGGGCATTTGTTAATAAGATTCCATACATTAAACCCCAGCGAATATTCGGGAGAGTCACGCGCCAAAATATCTGCCAATCGCTAGCACCAAGCGTTCGAGCGGCTTCTTCTTGATCTACACCAGCTTCTTCCAAGACTGGAATTACCTCCCTCACCACAAATGGCATACTCACAAAAGCGGTTGCTAAAGCCATCCCTGGAAAAGCAAATACAACATCGATACCTCTGTCTTGCAACCAGCCACCAAACCAACCTTGACGACCGTAAAGTAGCATAATCATCAAGCCTGCCACAACGGGAGAAATCGATAATGGTAAATCGATAATACTTAATAGTAACGTCCGCCCAGGAAATTTGTGACGAGCGATCGACCAAGCGGCACACAACCCAAATACTGTATTAATTGGTACGGTAATTAAAGCCAGTAATAATGTGATCCTGACCGCACTAAGAAAATCTGGATTGGTCAGATTTGCTAAAAATGGATCGATGCCTTTATGGAATGCTTGATAAAAGACATTAATTGCTGGAATATAAATAATTATACTAATATAGCCGATCGATAATCCAATTAGGACAGTCGGCACCCAATTAAGTTGTTTTTTATCTGGCCCTTGGCGGACTAAAGTATTGACAGGATTACTAGTCTTCATAACGTTGACCCCAAGCTTGTAGAATATTAATCCCTAGCAGTAAAATTAGCGAAATTCCTAATAAAACTACGCCAATTGTTGTCGCTCCAGCATAGTCATATTGCTCCAACCGTTGGAAGATTAAAACAGGTGCGATCAAATCTTTAAATGGGGTATTTGAGGCGATAATCACCGTCGAACCATATTCCCCGACTGCACGGGAAAATCCCAAAGCCATCCCAGTGAGAATCGATGGTAATAATGGGGGTAGGATCACTTGTCGAAAAGTTTGCCAATCCGATGCACCCAGACACCAGGCTGCTTCCTCGATATCTCGTTCCAGCTCAATCAATACGGGTTGAACGGTACGGACGATAAACGGGAGTGAGATAAATAACATTGCAATGCCTACACCCAACCGCGTGAAGGCGATTTTGATGCCAAAGGGAGCGAATAAACTGCCAATCCAGCCATTATCACTATAAACTGTGGCTAATGTCAGACCAGCAACTGAAGTAGGTAGAGCAAAAGGTAGATCGATCGAGGCATCGATAATCCGTTTACCAGGAAAATCATACCGCACCATGACCCACGCGATCGCGGTACCAAACAGACCATTAATTAAGGTGGCAATTAGCGAAGTCGTAAAGGTAACATCATAGGTGGATAAAGCGAGGGGACTACTCGCCACTTCCCAAAATTTTGCCCAGCCACCGCTCCCAGCTTTGGCAAACATCGCCCCCAGCGGGAGAAACAGCATCGCGCTCAGGTAAAACCACATGATTCGCCAAGTCCATGATAAATGACGGAGGCGATCGAACCACTGTCGCCAAGCTGGTTTGGGTTTGATGACAGTGGCGGAAATGATATTGCTCATATGGGAATTGCTTTACCACCGTAAAAGAAAAAATCTACGATACTTACAGCAGAATATTGTTTAAATCTGACCATCATCTTAGCAACATCTAGGGAAGATCGAGACGATTGGCAATTGGTACCGCACCATGAGCAAAAATTTCTACGCCTAAATTCCGCAGATAGTCTAGAGCCTGCTCGATCTCCTGGGGATAACCTTCTAAATTGAGGCTAAACCAGCCACCACCAGTGGCTTTCCGATCTAATACTGCTGCTTTAAAATTGACAATCAGATCGTAATTACTGATGAGTGTAGCTAGCACAGGCTCTTGATGGAGTTGTGGGGGGATATTAATATCAATTGAGTGTAATGCTTTTTCCTGAGACGCGATCGAGGGTAGACTGGACATTCTAAGTTACCTTGTATGTAGTGATAGTTGGAGGTTAGTTTGTTATACCTAACCTCCAAAAATGTTTACTGTTATTTTTTCCCAGCTTGAATCTTGTCGTAGATGCCTCCGTCGTCGAAGAATTTTTTCTGGACATCATTCCAACCGCCATATTCTGCCACAGTCCCCAGGTTTTTCACTTTCGGGAAGCGGGGATCTGTAACGGTAGCGGCGGGGCGATAGCCCAATTTCACAAACTCGGCTTGGGATTCAGGCGCGAACATATATTTGACAAAGGCTTCGACAACTTCGCGATTGCCGTGTTTATCGACATTTTTATCGACAATTGCGACGGGAGTATCGATCGAAATATTAACATCTGGCACTACATAATCGAGCGGTTGACCTTTTTCTTTAGCAAAGATTGTCTCATCTTCGTAGTTTAGTAAAGCGTCCCCCTGTCCCTGTTTGGCAAAAGCATCGGTGGCTTCTCGCGCATCTTTAGGCTGAACGACGACGTTTTTGAAGGCGGTTGTGACAAATTCTGTGGCTTTGGCTTCATTTCCGCCAGATTTAACTGCACTATTCCACAAGGCTAAGAAATTCCATCTTGCGCCACCGGAGGTTTTGGGATTGGCTGTCACCCATTTGACATCGGGACGTGCCAAATCGGCAAAGGATTTAATTTGCTTGGGATTGCCTGGACGGGTGACGATCGCTACTACAGACTGAGCTACAATGCCTTGATTGGGCAACTTTTTAGCCCAATCTGCCGAGACGAGTGAGGCTTGAGCTAATTTATTGACATCACCTCCCAACGCCAGATGCACCACATCCGCTGGCAAACCATCAATCACCGCACGGGTTTGAGAACCCGAACCGCCATAAGTCTGCTTGAAAGTAACTTTTTGATTATGTTCCTGTTGCCATTTCGCCACAAACTTTTTGATAATTACATCGTGAGCAGCTTTGGGTACCGCGTAACCAACTAGAGTGATTTCGACATCTTTTTTTTGTCCTGCTCCAGACTGAGGATTGCTGGCTGAGGGAGTATCGCCACCCTTGCCGCAAGCAGCTAGAGAAAGGCTCAAACCCGCACCAATAAATACTCCTGCAATCGATCTTGTCACCCTTTGGCTGACCGTCATGACGTTGCCTCTTAAAATCTACTGTATTTAGATCGGAATAGTGTTCAAATCTAAACATCATCTTAGCAACATCCCTAACGCAGGTCAACAGAATCGCTGTTGTTTGCTGGATATCGTTACAAAGATCGCCCTATTCTCCAGATATTAATGACCTTTGACTGAGGGGTTTACAAATCGCATACAGGATCGCAATAATTGAGAATGTCAGTAGAATTACAACTAAGGGAAACTTACCAATTAATTCCCCTGGTAAAACGCTAAGAAATTGTTTAGGCTGAGTAACTAGACTCCAACTATTGAACCTGAGAAATCGTCCGATATATATCCCGATCGCACACAATAAATGTAAGCTTAATTCAGTTATATCTGTGTATCGATCGAGTTGATATTTCATTAAATATTTGCCGACATTAATCAAAGAAAATACATAAGAAAACCAGCCAACCCCAATAAATATAATATAAATTGGTAAGATAACTAAGGTGACAACCCATGCGGACTCAATAGCCCGTACAGCGTTATAAAAATGAATAATGTCTGTTAAAATATAAGGTGCATTAGGTAGAATCACAATAAACAGAAATAATCCTATCCACCAGAAGATTGACCGATGCCGATCTTGAAGTATTGGTGATTTCGATCGAGAGAGGCTACTTAATATAATAATTAGTCCGATCGAGATTGCGATGAAAATTAATCTAACGCCCCATAAGGAAATTATAATTCTTTCTAAAGCTTCGAGTAAATTACCATTATTGTATTTTTTAATACCGATAATAAAGCTGAGACTTAATAGAATATAAGTACCCCAGCAAAACAATCGCGATCGAGGCTTGTAAAAGAGCGAAAAACTCAAAGCCAGTGGCACCACTGCTAAAAAAGTATTCCAGGCAATCCGACCGATATCATTGGCAATAACTTGAGTAAGTGGATCTATCCAGCTAGAGATTTGGGCTAAGATCATTTGACCTCCTGGGATCGGATCTAATATCGATTGCTAACTTCCAACGATCGACTTCAACTAATCTAACCCAAGTTGCTACCTACACTCAAAGTAGTTAAAACCACTCCTGACGATCCAAAGTCCGCCTAAAGCTGTACTAAAGAATGTCGTAACTTATCTCTGTAGTGCTACACCAGTAGCAACTGTCGCTCTAACAAATTTTACGTTTGAGCCGCGCCGGAATCCCGATGACAGCACGTTGATAAAGTCGATCGAACTCTCGATCGAAATGTGCGGCTACAATCAGATTATCCTGAATTACCAATAATGTCTCATCATTACGATAATTTGCAGCATTCGACCAATTATGCGAACCAGTAATCACAGTTTGTCGATCGATTATGGCAAATTTATGGTGGAGTAAATCTCCAGTGGGTAAAGTCGGTACCCCAATCGTCTTCAATGGCTGCAAAGTTGCTCCAGCCGTCTGACAGAGATTGCCATCGACCCCCATTAGTGGCAAAGCCGAACTATAATCTCGATAAGCAAACTGTCGATCGATGATTCCCCGCACTTTAACACCGCGCTGAGATTGAGCTTGTAAAATATTGCCCAGCGCAGGTTCCGAAAAGACAAATAGAGCCAAATCGACTTGTTGTTGGCTAGTACCGAGCAACTTACCGATCGAACCGTTACTACTATCTTCCCACGCTTGCTGCTTAGAAGTCGGCGAAAATTGTACTAAGACGCGGGTTTTACCTACGAGTACTTCAACTGCTGAACGTGCGGGTTTACGTGCCTTAAACTGGCTAGTTTGACTACCTATAGTGCCATCTCCCCACATCAGGTTAAACTCAGTCGCAAAGGCTGCGGCTAATTCCCCACTGTCAATCTGGACTAGATTATTCTGATTTCCCTCACTATCTGGATGACTAAAATCTCCATAGACATCACTCATCGTCCAATTTGCTGAAGTGACAATTACTTGATGTCTATCCACCAGCATGAATTTATGGTGCATCAAGCCACTTCCCTTGGAGCCATCGGCAGTATCATCAATGATGGGGATTTTGGCATTGTGCAGGATAACTAGTGCATCGCGCTGATTAATCTCATCCTGAGTGAGAGTTCCATTACCATCGATATCTACCAACTTTTGAAATTGTTGATAATGTTCGCGCTCTCTTGGTGTCAATCCATCGATTTCGGCGGCTGTTAATTCACTCAATGGACGACTATAATTGTGTTCCAAAATTACCCGCACCTTGATTCCAGCTTGTGATTTAGCAGCTAAAGCTTGGGCGATATTGGGTAATTGAAACTGTTGTACTGCTACGTCAATCTGTGACTGCGCCGAGTCGATGGCGACAATTAACTTAGCTGCCAAATCTGTGCCTTGTCTGGTTTTACGTCGATAAGGTTCTGTAAATTCTCCCGATCGATCGTGATTGAAATAAACTTGAATCGACTCATCTTGTGGTAATGGTGGTAGTTTCGCTTGAGTTGCCGATGGAGAACGGAACCAAAACCAATATCCACAAAAAATGGCAAAACCGATGCTTCCAAGAGCTAAACTAGATAAGAGAGGGGAGTGTGATGTGCCCAAAGCACTGCTAAATCGTCGAAATTTCACCGGAAAACTCAAAAACTATGAATGATAAACTGTGTATTTATAGCTCATGACTACTAATACGGCGATGATTTTAGCCACTCTCAACGGTTGAAGCGTACTCAAAGCATTGTATCATTTATTACTTATGTGTTGTTGAATATCACTGCCTAGTTGACGATAAACTTCTAAAATTGAAGAACGCCGTTCCTTTAGTTCAGCTTTGCTGGGATTAAGGTAATCGTTAACTAGATCTCTAGCGCGAGGGTATACTAGCATCGACGACAATGCTGGCGATCGGAGCATCTGGATTAGATATTCACTCAGCTAGATCGGCAAAATCGACATCATTGTTTAAATTCCCATGCAGCTAATTTGTAGCTGCTTACTCACCATTTTTACTAAATACATTAGATATCGGGGTATATATTATGAGCAGACGCAGAAAAATGTTTCAATGCGGTCATAAAGGCTACGGACAGATATGTCATCGTTGCCTCCAGGAAGAGGTAGATGTAAATGAAAAGAAAGAGAAAAAACGGACTTGGCATGATAGTTTTGCCTTCGATCCGATCGATCTAAAAAGCTTACCATCTCATGTGGTTCTAAAAGCTAGAAATATTATCATCGGCCTACAAGATCGCAGGAATTATCGAGAGTTTGGTGGAAAAAGGCTGCGCCATAATCGATTGGTAATTAGTATTCCTGTGACCCGCAATTATCGAATGTTATGCTTTGAGCTAGATGGTGTTCTTCAACCCAAAGAAGTGCTATCCCATGAAGACTACAATATCTGCAAACCAGGCAGTTAGCAATAGATTCAGCTATCTTTTTAGCTGAATCGAATTGAAAAAAAATGACCGAAAAATACTTATTCACACTAGTCCATGCAGATTTATCTAGATCATAGTGCGACAACTCCAACCCGCACTGAAGCGATCGCTGCTATGCACCGAGTTCTCACCTCAGAATGGGGCAATCCTTCGAGTATCCATCAATGGGGCGAACGCTCATCAACCTCGATCGAACAAGCGAGATTTCAAGTAGCAGCATTAATTAATGCTAACCCCGATGCGATCGCGTTTACATCTGGGGGTACTGAAGCTAATAATCAAGCGATTATGGGAGTAGCAAATCGGTATGATACTCCCCAACATTTGATTATTTCTAGTGTGGAACATTCCTCAATTAGTGCGCCAGCTCAATGGTTAGAAGATCGCGGATGGCAAGTAACTAGATTACCAGTCGATCGATCGGGGCGCGTAAATCCTGACGATTTGGCGACGGCAATTCGTCCGAATACCGTACTGGTATCGATAATTTACGCTCAAAGTGAAGTCGGAACCATTCAACCGATCTCCGAATTAGCCGCTATTTGCCAGCAGTACCAAGTTTACTTCCATACTGATGCCGTTCAAGCTGCTGGTAGAATTGCGATCGATGTCCAAAAACTGGGGATCGATCTCCTGTCGATCTCCAGTCACAAACTTTATGGGCCACAGGGTACAGGCGCACTATATATCCGTCCTGGTTTAGAATTAGTTCCGCTATTAGCTGGTGGCGGACAAGAAATGGGCTGGAGATCTGGGACTCAAGCCGTACCACAAATTGCGGGATTCGGTGTGGCGGCGGAGTTAGCTAGTGAAGAATTAGCGGCTGAAAATCTGAGATTAATCGGTTTACGCGATCGATTCTTCGAGCTATTGTCAGATTGTTCGATGCTCATACCTACAGGCGATAAAATTCACCGCCTCCCCCATCACCTCAGCTTTTGTCTGGCGATCCCCAGTTGTCATTCGCAAGCATCCATCACTGGCAAAACGATCGTCCGACAACTCAACCTCGCCGGAATCGGCATCAGTTCTGGAGCCGCTTGTGCCAGTGGCAAACTTACTCCCAGTCCCATCTTATTGGCGATGGGATACAGCCAAACTGATGCAGTCGGCGGAATTCGGATCACACTCGGCAGAAGCACCACCCGAGCCGATATCGACTGGACGGCAATGGTATTGAAGCAAATTCTCGATCGGCTGACACCACAGTTAGTCTGTATATAGTTGCCTCGTGGCAATAGGATCGAAAAAGTCTTGCCTAATTCAATGAAGTTATTTACATACTTTTTTGACATTGGGCAACTGACTAGCTCGATCCCACCAAGTTCGGAGTTTTGGCGTTTCGGCTGTCACCACGTCAAATACTGGAGTTTGGGCAAGGTAAACAAAGATCGGGATCAGATAGAAATCGGCGATGCTCACATTGTCACCTAGCAGATATTGACTACCTGTAGCAATAGACTCGATCGCTTTGAGCGCAGTTTGGGTAGGCGCGATCGCATTTTTTACTTTAGCCTCATCAGTTTTGCCACCCTGGCTGGGGACGATGAGACTTTGAATGACAATAGTACCGATCGCTGGAGCATACAGATAGTTATCGATAATCGCCATGATTTGACGCATCCGTGCTTGCAGCATCGGCGCGGCGGTGCTCAACTTCCGCTCGGCTAAGACTGTATCGAGGTATTCAGTAATCGCCGCCGTTTCATAGAGTAGTTCTCCATCTACTTCCAGAGTAGGCACTTTACCAAAGGGATGCTTGGCAAGGTACTCTGGCGACTGGCTTTCTCCATTGAAAATA
>JAJAZF010000010.1 GCA_026785875.1 Chamaesiphon sp.
ACTGTTTGTCTAGCTCCTTGCGAATCTTTTACCTACTGCGAGGTGGAGTCTAGAAAAATGCAGTAGAACCGCATAGATGAGGCAGTTCTGTTGGCGGGTTCCCCGACATAAAGAAACTGCCGTTCAATTGTCAAGGTGCAGGGTGCCCTTCGGCGACAAGGTTTTTAAAGCGGTTGAATAGCTTACCGCTATTCCTATTTTACCAACTAACATCGGTTCATGCCCTACGCAAAAAGTACTAATTCTCAGCGCATACTGGCGGCACGGGCGGGTCTCCCGCCCAGTGAAATGCGTCCGCTCCCGCAAAGTCCCCGTGAACAGGGAGGTTTTTACCCAACTTTCCGATAACAATCGAATGCGAGATCGGATCGGAAACATGACCTCCGCAACTCTCGTCACCGATTGCAATGTCCAAACGTTATTTTAATAATTACTTCATGATTAGAACACTGGCTTTACTCTCTTTGAATCTAGGTATTGCGCTAGGATTCAAGCAGCAATTACCCTTGCGGTTGAATGCTGCACCCATTGCCAATATCCAAGCCAACCAGAGTAAGAGTACTCCCAGTACTCCCAGTACTCCCAGTACTTCCAATTACGAGGAAAATTCTCTAGGTTTTGACGAGCAACTATGGGGCAAATCTGGCGACAAAGCATCGATGCTCAAATCGATCGATCATAGTCTTCGCTACTTAGAGACACCCGCAGCTACAAGAGCTTATCAAAATTATCCCGTCCAGGGAATCAGTCGCGATCGAGTGCGGCGTTCCCTAGTCAGATTTCGTCAATTAGTTAATACTAGTCGTTCCGCTGCCGAACTCCAAGCTGCGGTAAAACAGGAATTTTCCTTTTACCAATCGATCGGTAAAGATAACAAAGGTACCGTCCAATTTACTGGTTACTACGAACCAATTTATCAAGCCAGTCGAACCCAGACAGCCGAATTTAAATATCCCCTCTACAAATTACCTGCGAACTTCAGTAGTTGGAAAGACCCCCAACCCGAACGCGTTCAGTTAGAGGGTGCAGATGGGCTACAAGGCGGTACAAGTGCGCTCGCAGGTAATGAGATCTTTTGGATGCGCGATCGATTTGAAGCGATCCTCGTACAGATTCAGGGTTCGGCAGAACTCAATCTTCCCGATGGGAGCAAAACTACTGTCGGCTTCGCTGGTGGTACGAATTTTGCCTACAACAGCATCGGTAAAGAACTCGCCAAAGATGGTAAAGTCACCGCCAGCCAGCTTAGTCTCCCTGGAATTATTCGTTACTTCCGCGACAATCCCTTGGAATTAAATGTTTATATTCCTCGCTACAAACGATTTGTCTTTATGAGGGAAACCTTCAATGGTGAGGCGATGGGCAGTATTAATGTGCCAGTCACACCCGATCGATCGATCGCCACTGACAAGTCGATGATGCCACCAGGCGCACTAGCTCTAGTTTATACCAAATTTCCTTATGCGATTGAAGGTAAATCGATCCAACAAAAATTGGTGAGTCGTTATGTTTTGGATCAGGATACGGGGAGTGCGATTACTGGTCCAGGACGTGTAGACTATTTCATGGGTACTGGCAAGATTGCTGGCGATCGTGCAGGTATCACTGGTGGGCCTGGACAGCTTTATTATCTATTGTTAAAGAGCTAGGTCGATCGGTTGACAGTTGCGGTTCGCGCCCTGGAGGTTCCCTCCAGATCTCGCTGTAACAAGACAGACAGTTGACAGTTGACAGTAATTTTTGTCGAAATAGCGATCGATCTGTGATGCCAATTAAACCCGCTCAACCAAGCACTCACAGCTTTCGATCGTTATCCAGTCTCAACGGGCTGACGTTCTGGCTACTCTAATATCTGTAGATAAAGTTGTATTCTTAGAAAAATACACAGCAGATAATTTAATTACCCAACTGCAACCGGATATCTATGTCAAAGGTGATATTTACTCGATCGATACTCTTCCCGAAGCCAGCTCAGTGCTATCATCCGGCGGGAAAGTGCTGTTAATTCAAGTTGAAAGACCTACATCGACGACAGCAATTATTCAGCAGATTATCGATAGTAGTAAGAAATAATAATTCAGATAATTTTTGGTAAAATATCAATTCGGACTACACCACGCCACAGCCGATCCTCACCCATGCCCGATTCCAGTACTACTTCACAACCGATCCCTTCAGATGTCGCCGAGTTGCAGGACAAATTTACAACTAGCACCACTAAAAATCAGTTGCAGATGCTCCCTCAGATCGTTGCTACTGGTTTACCAGGTGTTGAAATTTTAATTAAGTGGCTCCAGCAACAGCTAGAAAGTAAGCCGACAATTATTGCCGGAGCCGTTTATCAAGCTCTATATCACAGCGAGTTTCCCGCAGCTAGAGATTATCTCGATCGAGAATTACCCGCCGGAATCGTTCCGCTCCAATCGAGCGCAAATATTGACTACACCACTCTCCAAAAATTATTAGCCCAACAAAAATTCCAAGCTGCTGATAAACTTACTACCGAGAAGCTCTGCGAATTAGCGGGTGCAGGTGCCATCGGGCGGAAGTGGATTTATTTCACTGAAGTCGAACAGTTACCCTCGATCGATCTGCACACAATCGATGCTCTGTGGCTACTTCATTCTGAAGGTAAATTTGGTTTCTCGATCCAACGCGAAATGTGGCTGGGAATGAGCAAAAGTTGGGATAAACTGTGGGTGAAAATTGGCTGGAAAAACGCTAATAACTGGACGCGCTATCCAGGCTCATTTACCTGGGATTTGACTGCTCCCAGAGGTCATTTACCCCTATCCAATCAACTGCGTGGCGTTCGCGTAATATCCGCTTTACTATCACATCCTGCCTGGGATAAAATTGGTGAATAGAAGATTTTGGATTTTAGATTAAAAATCGACAGCCGTAGACTGCCACCTTCTAGCTTCTAACTTCTAACTCCCAAATGCTGAAATCATCACACCGTCTCGCAGTATTGTTACATGAAGGAATCACTGGAGTTCAGGGGAAGACGGGATTGACACTGCTGCGATATAGTCGGGCGCAGGTAGTGTGTGCGATCGATCGATCGGTAGCGGGTCAGTCTTTGGTAGAGTTAACGGGGATTAACCGCGATGTGCCGATTGTAGACTCGATCGCATCGGCTTTAAATTATCAGCCGGATGTCTTGGCAATTGGGATTGCACCATCGGGTGGGATCGTTCCCGATAGTTGGATGGCAGAATTACAAACGGCTGTAGCTGCGGGTTTATCGATCGTCAATGGATTACACACGCCTTTAGCAAATCATCCTCAACTGGTAAACCTATTAAAACCAGGACAATGGATCTGGGACGTGCGCCAGGAACCCCAAGGATTGAAAATCGGTACTGGTGCCGCAAAATCCTTGCCCTGTAAGCGAGTGCTGATGGTGGGTACTGATATGGCGATCGGTAAAATGTCCGCAGCATTAGAATTGCAACGCACCTGCGAACGTCGGGGGATAAAGTCGAAGTTTATCGCCACGGGACAAGCGGGAATGATG
>JAJAZF010000011.1 GCA_026785875.1 Chamaesiphon sp.
AAGCTCTCAAAATTAGGCTCTAAATTGAGTAAACAGCGATCGTTAATCGCGAGGGTACTTTGAGTAATTGGTTTAGGCTGTTCGCTGCCTTGACTGATAATGTCTGGATTAGCGGCTACCGATTGTTTGGTTACATCTAAGAGAAAATAAGTAGTTAAAATAATTAGATAAACAATAAAAATTAAGCGATTATCTTTTACAGCGGCTGCTGGTGCCGATTGCAATAAAAGTTTGTTAATGGAATGGTCAGATCTTAAATTTGCAGAAGTAACCCGAAGTTTTAGCATATCGATTGTGGGTTGAAATTTTGAGCAAGTTACCCCAATTGATTCGCTTGGTGTGTACGATGGGTAATTAAATTAGGTAGATAAAAATGTTAATTTATACATAATCTAGCGATCGCACAACCAATTAGATCGATCGACATCAACAGCCGATCGGATCGAAGTTGCGAAGGTTGTTCGACGATCGCTAACTGAGTAATTCAATTTTTTAAAGTTCTACTAAGTTAGGGAATCAGCACAGTAATAGATTTAGTTGCCCCATCAGTATTGTCAATCCTTGTCTGTTGCGATCTAGGCGTATCGGTTGGCGTAGTGCCAAGACTGACGGCTGATTCAGCATCGATCTTATAGGTAACACTAGTGCTATTGGGATTAGTTACTCTCAATACACCCGCTCCCCCAATTGCCGAAGCAGCAGTTTCAACACCATTAATACTGGCTGTTCCCGCCGCCGAAGTTTTGCCAACCGCGATCGCACTAGATAAACTAGTAATTGTCGTGCCACTATAATTAATCGCTACCACCCCAACCGCACGAGTTTGGTCGGCAGCGGCGATCGATCCTGATGCAACAACACCAACGACGAACATTAAACCAATTGCCAATTCAAGCGAAATTTTCATAGTTTTCCGATCGAGCTTAACTACGGTTGTGGATCTGACTGGATATTTAGATCCTCGTCAGATCCATCAGTGACGAGCGATCTTGAAGATCGATCGTCTTCAACCATTCCTAAGGAAGGGTAACTCCAGTAGTAGGACCAGGGATAATTTGGAGACTAGGTGCAGAACCAAAACTATTGCCTTGTACGACTCCTAGCCCAAGAGCGGTTTCACCTGTTACTGTGTAATTAACAATTGCGTCGTTGATACCACTTACTTGCAATGTACCACCAGTACCAACGGCAACAGCAGAGATATCAGTAGCAGTAGTACGAGCTGTAGTAAAAGCTGCCGCTTTACCAACAGCAACTGAACCAGCAGTAGCAGTCAGTCCGTTACCAGTAACCCCAGTGAACTGAGCGGAGATACTACCAGCAGCACCACCTTCACCAGCATGAGCAGTAGTGATGGAGCCAGCTACAGTAGCAGCAGCCAACATTAATCCAGTCGCAAAGACGATCGAAGCTTTCATGATTTTTTCCTTGATTAATACGTGATGTGTTTGGAAGATCGCTGCGGATCTGTGTGCTTACTAGCCGCCATAGTTTTAAGCAACTAGGCTGAAACTAGATCTGAGCCTGTGCAACTATTGGGATCGAATAAGGTATCGATCTTCAAGTCCACAGTTGGCTCTAAATTATTAAGGAAGGATAACGCCAGTACCAGGACGGAGGCTAGCTGGTGTACCACCAGCGAAGCTATTTGCTTGAGCAGTAGCTGTAGTTGTTTCAGCAATAGCAGTGTAAGTAGCACCCACTTGGTTAGCATCAGTCAGTGAAAATCCACCACCACTACCAACTGCGGAAGTCGCAGTAGTTCCGCCAGCTCCAGTCCCTGTCAGAGCTGTAGCTGCTGCAAAACCTTTACCAACAGCGACGGAACTAGACAACCGATCGACGATCTGACCAGTAGTTCCAGCGAAGCGAATACTGACGCTACCTGCTGCACCACCTTCACCAGCTTGAGCAGGATTGGTTCCTGCAACTAACACAGCCGCCATAACTAAACCAGTTGCGAATTTGAACGAAACTTTCATCATTGTTTTTCCTGAATCGGTGTAATGTGATTTAGCACCACATTTATATACTTCCCACAAAAATGTAATTATTTATACTTGCTTGTAAAATTTGTTGAATCTGCACTACAAATCCGCCTAAAGCGACTAGAGCGGTCATATTTTGGTTTTAAACTACACTTAATGATTTGTTATGTTTCACATGCGGTACCGATCGATCCAAAATCTTGAAGTCCGAGAAATTAGGCGGACTTGGCGATCGATCGAACCCAGGCAAATAAATTTCACTACCCAACCGCATGGCACAATATAACAAATAATCAAAAACAGCCAACTGTGAAGATCGGGATCGTAGGGATAGGATTAATCGGCGCATCGTTAGGGTGGGATTTTCGCCAACTGGGACATCAGGTAATCGGGATCGGTCGTCAGCAAGCTACGTGCGATCTTGCCGAGCGCGAGGGGATTTGCGATCGAGCTAGTGGCGATTTGGCTAGTCTCAAAGATACTGAGATCGTCTTTATCTGTACGCCAATCGCGGCAATTGTCCCGACAGTCGAGTTACTAGTTCCCCATCTCCAGCCAGAAACGATCGTTACCGATGCCGGATCTGTCAAAGCCGCGATCGTCGATCGAGCCACCGGATTATGGGCAAATTTTGTGGGTGGACACCCGATGGCTGGGAACTCCCAGAGCGGGATTGCTGCCTTTGAGAAGGGGCTATTTGCCGATCGACCTTATGTTTTGACCCCCATCCCCGAAACTGCGCCTGTAGCTCTAGAGCGAGTGGCTGAGTTGGTGCGATCGCTCGATTGTATTATTCATTATGCTACCCCTGCTCAACACGATCTCGCGGTGGCTTGGATTTCGCATTTACCGATGATAGTTAGTGCTAGTTTGATTGGTGCTTGTCTAGATGAAGCCGATCCTCAAATTCTGGACTTTGCCAAAAAGTTCGCCAGTACTGGATTTAGGGATACCAGTCGGGTGGGTGGCGGTAATCCTGAAATGGGGATGATGATGGCAGAATATAATCGGGATGCTTTATTGCGATCGTTGTATCAATATCGCGATCGATTGGACAGTATCATTGATTCGATCGAATCCAAAAAATGGACGAAAATTAAGGACTTATTATCTACAAATCAAGCTGTCCGTCCTGACTTTTTAAATATTGAAGATGATTAAATAGTTGATAGTTGATAGTTGATAGTTGATAATTGGGTTTTAAGCGAGTAGGGTGGGCACTGCCCACCAGGATTCAGTTGAGAGGTAGGGGCAATTCATGAATTGCCCCTACTTCTCAACTGAATTCAACAAAAAGACCGTTCGTTTAGAACGGTCTTTGCAAGCTGTCAACTGTCAACTGTCTTGATTCGCTGTCTTGTCGTTTTTTTATTCGGGGGGAACCCCCGAATAAAAACGCCGCTAAACCCTCGGGGAACCCGAGGAGCGCGAATCGCTGTCAACTGTCAACTATTTAAATGTTATTTGATAAACAACATTTCTTGATAAGTAGGCAATGGCCATAAATCGTCGGCGACTTCGCTTTCGAGTCCATCTGCATATTTGCGGACATCATCCATCAATGGACGGACAGTTTTGACTAAATATTGCATATGTGCTTCAGTCGAATCAAAATCATGGGTGCTTAATGCCGAAGCTAACTTGCTCACTAAATCCATCATCGATTTAGTTAATTCAGCGACCTTATGAACACTTTCAGTATCAAAATCAACCCCGATTTCTTTGAGTCCAGCAATAGTAGTTGCCAAGTCAGTTAGATAACGGGTTGCGGCTGGATAGATCATAGTTTTAGCCATACTGATTACTAGTTTAGCTTCAACTTCGATCGACAGAATATACTGTTCTGCGTAGGTTTCATAACGACTGGCTAATTCGACTGGAGACAGAATCCCCAGACTATCGAACAGATGTACGATCGCCTCTTCAGTCAGCACGGGTAGGGCATCTGCTGTCGTCCGCAGGTTGCGTAAACCGCGCTCTTCGACTGCCATTTTGTGCCATTCTTCTGAATACCCGTTGCCATTGAATACCACTGCGCCATGAGTATCGATGACTTCTTTGAGTACTATCTGAATCGCGGCATTCAGTTCGGTGCCGTTGGCGATTTCACCTTCTAATTTATCAGCCATCCAGGTGAGCGAATCTGCCAGGATCGTATTCATTGCCACTAGTGGCCCAGCTACAGACTGTCCCGAACCGACTGCCCGAAACTCAAAGCGATTGCCAGTAAAGGCAAAAGGTGAAGTTCGGTTGCGATCGCCAGCATCTTTGGGTAGTATTGGCAAGGTATCTACACCAATATTCATCATCCCCCGCGCTGTCGATCCTTTCAGATCTCCCTGTTTGATTTGCTCGAATACGTCTTGTAATTGCGAACCCAGGTAAACAGAGATGATTGCTGGAGGAGCTTCATTCGCGCCCAAACGGTGGTCGTTACTTGCTGTCGCGACAACTGCCCGCAATAGTGGTCCATACTTGTGAACGCCGCGAATTACCGCACCACAGAAGACCAGGAACTGGGCGTTGGAGTGAGGAGTATCGCCTGGATCTAATAAGTTGCCTTGGGTAGCATTCCCAACCGACCAATTGACGTGTTTCCCAGAACCATTAATTCCGGCAAAAGGTTTCTCATGCAGCAGACACATGAAGCCATGTTTTTTGGCAGTAATCTTCAGAATCGTCATCAGCAGTTGTTGGTGGTCGGTTGCCACGTTTGCTGCTTCAAAGAAGGGAGCGATTTCAAATTGACCTGGAGCCACTTCGTTGTGGCGGGTTTTGGCAGGAATGCCGAGTTTGTAGAGTCTTTCTTCTACATCCTGCATGTAGACTTGAACCCGCTCTGGAATTGCGCCAAAGTAGTGGTCGTCAAATTGTTGACCCTTGGCAGGTGGTTTGCCAAACAGGGTGCGACCTGCCAGCAGCAAGTCGGGGCGGCTATTGGCAAAGTTGGTATCTACCAGGAAGTATTCTTGCTCTGCACCACAACTAGAGTTGACAGGAGCGACGCTAGTGTTGCCCAAAATCTTGAGGACTCTAATAGCCGCCTTACTCATTGCCGCATTGGAACGCAGGAGGGGCGTTTTCTTGTCCAGTGCTTCTCCAGTCCAAGATACAAACGCTGTGGGAATGCACAGTGTGGCACCGTTGTCTGTTTCCATGATGAAAGCTGGACTGGTAACATCCCATGCAGTGTAGCCCCGCGCTTCAAAGGTGGAGCGGATGCCACCATTGGGGAAAGAAGAACCGTCGGGTTCGCCTTGGACGAGCAGTTTACCTGCAAACTCAGAGATGACGGAGCCATCGCTTTGCACGGAGACAAAACCATCATGCTTTTCAGCAGTGGCATTGGTCAGGGGATAGAATACGTGGGCGTAATAAAGTGCGCCTTTAGAAATAGCCCAATCTTTCATCGCGACCGCTACAGAGTCAGCAACGGCGATATTCAATGGCTCACCAGTTTGAATCGTCTTCTTGACAGATTTAAATACATCCTTGGGCAGACTTTCCTGCATCTTGTTCAAGGTGAAGACATCACACGCCCACAGATCTTCCAACCGCTTGGAAGCCTTGGAAGGCATTGGCTCTCTGTTGGTAATTTGGTAAATTGCTTGACTCCGAGATTCGTTTCCACTCACAGCTTTTTTCCTCTTTAGGCTCTAATACCAGTAAATGATAATTCCGATCGATACTTAAAATTGGGTAAGTACGATACCGATCTACAGTAATGAATGTGCCCTCAACAATATTTTTGCTGTTGAGTGACAATTAAATATGCGTAAGCTAGACATTTTGACACTCCTCCCGCTAAAGCAAGGAGGATTCTTGGCTCTGCGACTCAATTTGCTCCAACAGGTTCTCACCAACTGGAGTAGAGATCGAATCTCCCCAAGCGTTGAGGGGGTCTGCTAGACGGGTTCCCCTCTGGTCGGGTAAAATGACCAGTTGCCCAGCAGCCCCCAAGTTCCGGTGTGCCCCACCGTACCTAATCCACGGTTCAAAATATTTCGTGCGGCGTTCCAATCCCTGTCCATCTCACATCCACACTGACAAGTATGGGTACGAGTAGAGAGGGATTTTTTAACGATTGCACCACAATTCGAGCATTCTTGCGAACTGTAAGCCGGATTGACAGCAATTGTCACCCGACCAAACACCTTGCCAAAATACTCCAACCACGTTCTGAACTGATACCATCCCGCATCCGAAATAGATTTCGCCAAACAATGGTTCTTCACCATGTTCCTCACTCGCAAATCTTCGTAGGCGATCGAATCGTTAGATTGAATTACGCACCGTGCAAGCTTAATTGCATGGTCTTTACGTTGTCTACTTATTTTGAGGTGGGTTTTTCCCAGCTTAATCCTTGCTCGAATGCGGTTTTTTGACCCTTTCACCTTGCGAGAAACCAGACGCTGCTTGCGCCGCATCTGGTCTTGACCAACTCGATAGAACCGAGGGTTTTCAATCTCTACGCCATTTGAATCGGTGTAGAAGGACTTTAAGCCCACATCTAGTCCAATCGTGTTGCCAGTTGGTGATAGGTTTTCTTGGCGGTCAACAGACACACAAAATTGCACATAGTAACCATCCGCCTTCTTAACTAATCTGACTCGTTTAATTTGGTCAATTTGATAGAAGTGGAGGTCTCTCGTGCCTTTGAGTTTAAGCCGACCGATCCCCTTTTTGTCGGTGAAAGTAATCGATTTACGATCGTTCCCCAATTTCCAGCCACAATTTTTATACTCAACTGAGCGATTGTCATGTTGAAATTGTGGAAATCCTTTCTTCCCGACTACCTGTTTCGTACAGTTGTCGTAAAAGCGTTGGATTGCTGACCATGCTCGTTCGGCTGCGGCTTGACGCGCCATTGAGTTGAGTTCTTTTGCCAACGGAAATTCTGCGGCTAAGATAGCGCAGTATTTGTTCAAATCGTAGCCTGTCTTGGCTTTCCCATCCATCCAGAGTCGGAGCGCTTTGTTGCGAACGAATTGGACGGTGCGAATCGCGTCATCGACTGCGCTAAATTGAACTGGTTTTCCGTAGGTACGAAACTCAAATACGAGCATTCTGGGGTTGGCTGAATTAATCTTATGGAGTTAATATACCATAGTATTGGTACTAGAGGGTTAAGATCGTTACTATTTCAGGCGCATTCAGCTTAACTGCGTTTGCGCTCTTAAAGTCCCCGTTAACGGGGAGGTTTTGACCCAAATTTCCGATAACTTAGATGCCTTGGGCTGAAACTGTTTACCATCAATGTTTATAAATCTAGCAATTACTCCCTTTCCAGCATCAAATTAAATATCTAAGATAGTGGATGGTGGATAGTGGATAGTGGATAGTGGATAGTGGATGGTGGACTCTGGCGATCGACACCGACACTTGTAACCGTCAGAGTGTTGGCATCTTCTGTATATTAGACAACTGGACAGTCTGTAAAATTAAGTTATGATGAAGATTGTGACAAAAGTTGTGCTAAAACTTCTTGCCACACCAAAATAATTCATTTCTTGGCATATTCCAATGAGTATCTCCTCACCTGCTCCCGCCAACGATACCTCGGTTTGGACTAGCCTCAAACAAGCGATCTCCGCTAGTTCGGGGTTTCAGCACTGGGCATCACAACTATCCCCTCCAGAACAAGCAGACCTCAATCTCGACGAGCGCGTGCAACGATATCTTCGCGAAACGCTGGAAACTTTAGCATATTAAATTTAGCGTAGATTTTGGGTATCCCTCGTGGGTACCCGAAAATCGTGGTGTTGATTAACCCAAGTTGCGACCTACTGCCAATGCCAGCAAATGGGAGTATAACGGAGTCAAAGAGGTCAAAATATGAAGCGGAAAACAAAAGGAACTCTAAATGTAACTAGAATAGCTATTCTGGGGACTAACAAATTGAATAATTGGAAGTCTAAAGAGTTGGATCTGATTGCTTTGCGCTTGGGTCTTTTGCGCTCCGATATTTGGAATGAATTTGGTTCTTTAAAAGCTTGGGGAATTTCTAAATTTGAAATCGACAAGCAGTTGAGATCGGCTAAAGATAAATACCAATTAACAGCAAAACTATGGGATTCAACTCTTTATGATGTTATTGATGATATTCATTTAGTTCAAGCTGCTTGTATTGAGAAAGTATTGAAAGCACTAGGGCAGTTGGGGGAGGCTTATCGACACATCCTTGCTAATACAAATCGATCGAGTCCCGCCAGATCGTTAATAATTTCAATATCATCATAACTCCCCTGCTGCTCTAAGAGAGCTACGACAGCGGCTCCTTGACCTGCCATCATTTCAATTAACCAGATTCCTCCAGCTTGAAGGTATTCAGGTGCTGTATCGACTAAAACCCGAATCGCGTCCAAGCCATCCAAACCGCCGTCTAAGGCAAGATGTGGCTCGTGCTTGACTACCTCAGGTTGGAGCAGCAGCACCTCTTGAGAAGGGATGTATGGTGGGTTAGAAAGCATTATTGTCACCTTACCCTTGAGATGTGCTAATGATGACCACCAACTGCCGTGGCTAAAGTTAATTCGATCGAGTACATCCAATCGAGTAGCATTAATTTGAGCGATTTCTAGGGCGGCAGAACTAGAGTCTACTGCATAAAGTTGTGCCGCAGGTAAAGTTCTCGCGATCGCGATCGCAATTGCCCCGCTACCAGTCCCTAAATCCACCCAAATTCCCTGCTGTTGAATGCTGTCAGTTGCAGCCAGCGCAATATCGATAATCGATTCGGTTTCGGGACGCGGAATCAGTACCGCAGGTGAAACCACCAGCTCGAAATCTCGCCAGAATGTCGTCCCAATTAAATACTGAACTGGCTTGCGCTCCTCTACTCGATCGAGCCATAATGCTGTCAATCGATCGAGTGACATCGAAATCTCGATCGATCTTCCATTTTCGGTTCTGGTTCCACTCGCATTCGCCAACGATTCTAGGCGCAGTGTGAGCCTATCCACATTAGCAACCGATTGTAGCAACCAATCAACTTCGCGATCGCTAATATCATCAGTTGCAATACTTACCGCCCAGATGCGCCACTCCCATAGTTCTTGACTACTAATTAACTCCAAAATTACTTATTTTTTGGGTGCGGTAGTTGCAGGTGTGGAGCTAGGCTTGGGTTGAGCCGCTTGTAATTTGCGAATACTCTCGACACTCTCAGTCGATGGGACTAGCACTAGTTGCTGTTGCGCTGGGTAATTTTGGCTCTGAAAATCTTTAAGTACAACATGAAGATAATTGACTTTAATTTCGGCTTTAGCTGCTAATTTGGGATCTTTCTTCTTGACTTTATCTAACCATTGTTGAGCTTGTTGTTTACCCAGAAATAATGGAGTCAAATTATTCTCCTGAACCGTCACGTACTTATCCTGCTGTTTGATTGCAATCATAAATAACGGTACTGGGTAAAAAGCATTAGCTTGATAAGGCTTCTTTAGTAGTCCTGCATTTTTGAGTTGCTGCTCTGATGGAAAAAACACAAAACTCATATTATCCGATTTCTTTTGCGCTTCCATTTGGAGCTTGTAAACCTCACTCAGCGGCACCACCGCGATCTGAGCGACTTTACTCTGCTTTGGTTGGTCTTTTTTCAATTTTTTCAAAAAAGA
>JAJAZF010000012.1 GCA_026785875.1 Chamaesiphon sp.
GGACATCGATTGTAGGGGCGGGTTTATGCTAGAGATGCCCGAAATTTACCGATAACTTCAGAACAAAACCCGCCCCAACCGCCAAGGCAATCGACAATCGATTGTAATATGTCCTAACGCCCTTGGCGGTTGCTATAGTTGTTAAGAGGGAGTTTAAATCTCCCTCTTAACAACTTCGCTCTCTTGAAAAGGTGCTTCACTTGGGCAAAGAAGCGAGCTTTTGGGGGGAAGCTTCCCCCCAAAACGTCGCGCCCCAAGAACGCACTTTTCGCTGTCAACTGTCAACTGTCAACTGTCAACTGTTTAACGTTATTCAAGCATACTAGCTGCGGCTTCATCTAAATATAATGTTGCTGTCGGATACTTCCGCAGGATGGACGCTGGACATGTTGGCGAAATTTCACCAGTCAACAGAGTTTTAATAATACCTGCTTTCCTGGCTCCCATTGCCAAACAGCAAATCTTTCGCGCTCGACAAATCGTCGGGAGCGTGAGCGTGAGCGCGTATTGAGGAACAGCTTCAATTCGATCGAAAAATCCGGTATTTACCTGTTGTTGTCGCGACTTGTCTGCCAATTTCACCAATTTTACCGGATAGCGATCGTTAAAATCTGCTACTTCTGGATCGTTAAAGGCAATATGTCCGGTTTCACCAATCCCTAGAAAGCAGAGATCGATCGATTGTGCTGATAATAAGCCATGATAGCGATCGCATTCCGCCATCGGTTCCAATGTGTCTCCAGCTAGATAATTGAATTTACGCAGAGTCACTTTTTGCTCTACCAATTCTCGCATAAATAACTGAAAACTAGCTGGATGCGTACCCCCAATCCCCAGATACTCATCTAAATGAAACAACGTTATTCGTCCCCAGTCAATCTCGCCAAATGTTGTCAAATCCTTGAGCAACTTGATTTGTGAAGCACCACTCGCCAAAATTGCCGCAGCAGCACCCTGTCTATCGATTACTGCATTCAGATAAGACTGGGTTTGTGGGACTAGACTATCAACTAAATCTGTCTCCTGACGATAAACCTCAACATGCAGAGCATCGACTTGGAAGGTACGTAATGGAGTAGACATAGCTATAAATCTGTCGATCGTCATCTCGAACGATTTTACCGCAAATGAGATCGGTCGCATGAGTAGATTTATCGATCGTTGCTCATTGGCGCATCAGCTCCAAAGGAGAATCGCTAATCGAGCCACCACCAATGCCTCCCACAGATTGTACCCGACTGACGATCGCCACGGTACTGACCAAACCCAATCCGAGCAGGATCGCCACACTCATAATTCTACTAGTTAATAGTTGATGACTAGACTCAGCAGCGATCGAGCGACTGGATGAGACGGGGATATCGTCGTCAGATCCTAGCGGTAATGTCTCCAGATCGGCTAGTACAGCCATTGTACAATCATATCGATCGATATAGTCAACCCGTGTCATCTGCTCCAAAATCGTTGCCAATCGATCGCTAATCGTTGTCAAATCCCGCCATGCTACCTCATGCGCTGCATTCTTAGGCAAGTGGATGGGGTAATGTCCCGTCAGAAATTGAATTGCCGTCATCCCCAGCGCGTAAATATCACTACCGAAAGTAGCTAATCCTTCCGCTTGTTCGGGTGCGTGATAGCCTGGAGTCCCTACCACCGTCGTCGGAACTAATGAATCATCTTCTAAATCCTGAACCGCCCCAAAGTCAATCAAACACAATTGCCCATTGTCCCACCGCCGGATGATATTGGCAGGTTTGATATCGCGATGAATCGCCTGTTTTTGGTGCACATAACCCAATACCTTGAGCATATCCCGCAGAAATCTCACTACCTTCGCCTCGCTCCACTGATGACCGATCGTAAATTCCTTACTCAGATCGTCTCCAGCGACAAAATCCTGCACCATAAAAAAATCGCCCTGATGCTCGAACCACTCCACAGTTTTCGGAATCTGACTGTGCTTAAACCTGTCGAGAATTGCCGCCTCCAATTTAAACAACTGTAACATCCGAGGATGCTCGACTTTCGGGCGCAGTTGCTTGACCACACACTTGGGTTCGCCCGGTGCAGCCAGATTTTTTGCTAAATAAGTATGCGCGAAGCCACCTTTACCGAGCCGTTTGATAATTTGGTAACGACCATCCACGATAATGTTCATGGGCTGGAGTGAGCACAAATTGCTATTAAACTTCTAGATAAATATAATCGCCGATCTTATCGATCGAAACTGTATGCTGTGAGACAATTAGCATTGAGGATAGATTAGTAACGCTAGTTCAGTTATTGAGACTGTGAGGTAACTAAAACCACAACGCTTTCAGGGTAAAGCTTCTACATCAAGACCGACCCCCACAACCGATCGAGATAGAATTAATTAATGTAACAAATAAGCAACAGTTATGGATCGAGTTATTGCCGCCTTTTATAAATTTGTGAAGCTATCTAACTACGCAGATCGTCGTCAACCCTTGCTAAATCTGTGTCAGCAGTATCAGATTAAAGGCACAATTTTGTTGGCTCCTGAAGGGATTAATGGGACGATTGCGGGGACTCGATCGAGTATCGATGCCATCTTTGCTTATCTCAGAGCCGATCCCTGTTTTACCGATCTAGAATATAAAGAATCGATCGCGACCAAACTGCCATTCGATCGACTCAAAGTCCGACTCAAAAAAGAAATTGTCACCTTGGGTGTTCCCACCGTCGATCCCACTAATCTCGTCGGTACCTATGTCAAGCCCCAAGACTGGAACGCACTCCTCGCCAATCCCGATGTGATTGCGATCGATACCCGCAACCACTACGAAGTCGAAATCGGCACCTTTGCAGGTGCGATCGATCCGCACAACAACTCCTTCAACGAATTTCCCGAATACGTCGCCACCCACCTCGATCCCCATCAACACAAACACATCGCCATGTTTTGCACTGGCGGTATCCGCTGTGAAAAAGCTACATCCTACCTCCTCTCCCAAGGCTTCGAGAACGTCTACCACCTCCAAGGCGGCATCCTCAAATACCTAGCAGAAATCCCCGCCACCGACAGCCAATGGGAAGGTGAATGCTTTGTTTTTGACGAACGAGTCGCCGTCACTCACGGACTAGAACCAGGCACCTATCAGATCTGCTGGGGCTGTGGCGATCCGATTGCTGTCGCCGATCTCACCGCCCCCCACTATGAACCAGGCATCTGTTGTCCCCGCTGTTATCCCACGCTCACGCCAGCACAACGAGCCAGCCGCACCGAACGATCGCGACAACTGCAACTCGAAGCTGAGATATTAGCTGATGACGAGCGAGTCAAACAAACTGAATAACCTCATGTCTGGATCGGTCGATCCAGTCGAGCAAGAGATTCATTCTAACTGACGATCGAGCCTGTCGCTACCAGCCCCGAAAAATTATCGGAGGTAGTGGGAGCGACAGGTTACAGTGGTTGTTCTTGGTGATTTGATTCCTCAGGTAAGGGAATAAATTCGGTTTCTTCAGGCACCTGCCCGAAATGCCCTTGTTGCCAATCTTGCTTGGCTCGCTCGATCCGCTCGGAATGACTCGACACAAAATTCCACCATTTGAGCCGTTCGCCGACAGGTTCGCCGCCAATGACAACACAACGAGCTGAACTCTCAGCAGCAATTGATACCGATGCTCCAGGCGCAAGCACTGCTAGGCGATGTTGTGCTAGTGCCGTGCCATCGATTTGCAATCCAGCGGTAACACTATAAATAGCTTGCTCTGAATAATCACTTGGCAACGTAAATTGCGATCCAGGCGCAAGTTGCACATCAAGATAAATCATCGGTGAGAACGTTTGCACAGGCGAAGTCCGACCGAAGGCGGTACCTGCAATCAAGACGAATGATACACCTTCACTTTCCCAAGCTGGTAACTCGCTGGCTGGATGATGCCGAAACCAGGGATCTGTTTCCTCGTCCTCATCGGGAAGTGCGACCCAAGTTTGAATCCCATGTAGGGTAGCTTCTTTGCTCCGTTCATCATCCGGTGTCCGCTCTGAGTGAACGATGCCGCGTCCTGCGGTCATCCAGTTCACAGCACCAGGACGAATTTCCTGAACGCTGCCGACACTATCGCGATGCAGCAGTACACCCTCGAATAAGTAGGTGACGGTTGCCAAATTAATATGTGGGTGAGGTCTGACATCTACACCTTCGCCTGGTGGAAACGTCGCGGGGCCGAGGTGGTCGAAAAAGATAAAGGGGCCAACCAGCGGACTCGTCTCTGATGGCAACAAGCGACGAGCTTGAAATCCGCCCAAGTCCTGAATGTGAGGTTCGATGAGGTGAAGCCGATCGCTCATAATCTAATATTCACAAAGATTAAGACTGTTATGTTAATTATCGATCGAATGCCCAGTAGTTGATTTACGATCGACTAAACAACATCGGATCTACATGAAATAATTGACCCAGTAATTGGGCACTCGATCGATCGATCTGAATCATGCCATTCAAGATATTTTCAACGGCTGATTGAGATCCAAAAATATCTACTAACTCAGACGATCGCAGATCTCGCTGCTCCATTAGAAACAATAGCATCGATAATGGGTTGGTTGGTTTGTCCCGCTGATAAAAATCCTGCTCGAATTTTCCTACTAAAACAATCATCAACTCATACAGTTCCTGTTGCTCTGGAGTACGATTGGACAAGTGCATCAACTTCTCAACTATTACCAGAGCCTGCTCATTTTCAACTTCTGTTTTAATCAGCTTGGGTTGATACTCCAATAATAAGTCCCTGTATCGATCTCGACTAAAAGTAAGCGTCATTTTTCCATTGCTCCCGATCATATTCTGCGTGAGTGAGAATATATTTGATGTAAATTAGCTGCTGCTCGTAATCAATGCTGACGATTAACCGATAATTAGTACCCTTAATGTTAAATACGGTAAAATTGCTGACAGCCTCCGCCTTTGGGAAAACCTCTTGAACTTGGATTAAATTTGTCCACACCGCTTTGGATGCAACTTGATACCAATTATCTAAAACATCTTGGACATCTGCATGTGTTGCTGCATACTCTCGCAGTCGGCGATAACTGATAACGTGCATTAGCGACTATTTCTAGGCTACTCCATCATTTTACTCGACTGTGCCAATCGTACAACCTCATCACCGATCGAACGAGGTCAAGCCAAGTGTCCATCATCAGATGAAACCTACAAATCGTCTAGGATTGCTAAGATAACAATATACTCAGCATAGGTTTAGAAGTTCATGCAAGCAGAATACCGCCACCGTCGGGAACAGTTCATGTCCAAAATTGGCAATGGCACCGCGATCGTCAGTAGTGCGCCGATGGCTGTGATGCACAATGATGTCGAATATGTCTATCGTCAAGATAGTGACTTCTACTACCTGACTGGCTTCAACGAACCCAATGCCGTCGCCGTGATCGCCCCCCACCACGACGAACACAAATTTATCCTGTTCGTGCAGCCTAAAGAACGCGAAAAAGAAATCTGGACGGGATACCGCGTTGGTGTTGATGCCGCCAAAGCCGAATATGGTGCAGACGAAGCATATCTCATTAGCGAACTCGACGAAAAACTCCCCCAATATCTAGAGAAAGGGGACAAAATCTACTATCACATGGGGCGTGACGAAAAGCTCAACAACAAAGTCATTACCCATTGGCAAAGACTCCTCCGCTCCTATGGTAAACGTGGTACAGGACCGATCGCGATCGAAG
Source organism: Chamaesiphon sp. (assembly GCA_026785875.1). Classification (GTDB taxonomy): domain Bacteria; phylum Cyanobacteriota; class Cyanobacteriia; order Cyanobacteriales; family Chamaesiphonaceae; genus Chamaesiphon. Next base: position 5,714 of record JAJAZF010000012.1, read on the forward strand.
ATCCTTTCCTCACCCTCCATCCCCTGCGGATGATCAAAAGTCCCGCCGAATTAGACTTGATGCGCGAAGCCGCCAAAATCGCCGCCATCGCCCACAACCACGCCCGCAAGTTTGCCAAACCAGGCGTGAAGGAATACGAAATCGAAGCCGAAATCGAATACATCTTCCGCAAGCATGGTGCGATGGGTGTCGCTTATCCCTCGATCGTCGCAACTGGCTCTAATGCTTGCGTCCTCCACTATATCGAAAATAACAGCGAATTAAAAGACGGCGACTTACTCCTGATCGACGCTGGTTGCTCTGTCGGCTATTACAACTCCGACGTTACCCGCACCTTCCCCGTCAATGGCAAATTTACTACCGAACAAAAAATCATTTACGAACTAGTCCTCGATGCTCAAATGGCGAGTATCGAACAAGTCAAACCAGGTACCACCTGGAAGGACTTCCATCATACCTCCGTCCAAATCATCACCGAAGGCTTAGTTAACCTCGAACTCCTCACAGGTGATGTCGATACCCTGATCGAAGAAGGAAAATACAAAAACTTCTATATGCACGGTACCGGACACTGGCTCGGCTTGGATGTTCACGACGTGGGGATCTACATGCACGGAGCCGAAACTTGGTACCAATTTCAACCAGGGAATATCATCACCGTAGAGCCTGGGATCTATATCTCCCCCGACATCGAAGCCGCTGAAGGACAACCCTCGATCGATGACTGTTGGA
>JAJAZF010000013.1 GCA_026785875.1 Chamaesiphon sp.
AATGAATATTTTTTGCCTTTTGCTTTCCGATGGTCTGGTATTTGCTTTAATTGTTCTGTGAGGATCATTTAGACTAGTTTCCTTTGCGAGGTAACTTAGTCTATCCTCATTTTTCTTTTCTTGTATGAAACCACCCTGCCTACAGATAACTTGTAGGGGTGCCCCTTGTGGGTACCCTCGCTCTACGCTTACCCAAGGATGTCGTACTAATTATTCTCCCGAAACCTCGCTAAGTTTGCAATACTAGCAACGTTTTTAATCATTGCTAGTATTGTAACAGCTAGATTTTTTATCTTTCAGTTAACTTGGTTAACACCTGATTGGAACGCTCCACAAAAGTATTCATCCCGTCGGCATTTATCCCTTTCTGTGCCATTAAAGCCAGATCGTAGATGTGTTGACAGACAAGATTAACTAAATCTTGATTTGGTGACGTTCCCTCAGATTGGACGATCGATCCGCGATCGATATTAGCCAAGTTTTGAATCAGTGGATGGGCGGTATTTACCACCAGAACATGTTCTTCAGGAAATTCAGCTACTTGTTGCTGCATCATTGCCATCATGTCTCGCATTCGGCGCGTAGATTCAGGCAACAATACCATCGCAGGTGGTGTAGACTGAGCGTTATCGCCTTTAAGTGATTCGGTGCGGATGGTGACTTTGGGTTTGTCGATTGCCGTAGTAAATATTTCTTGAATCTGTTCGCTGCGGGTTTTATTAGTGTTTGGATCGATGATTTCGGGAGTATCATCCGATCGAATCAGGCTACTATCTAGTTCTGCATCTACCCGCGAGAATTTTACATCAGTATGTTCGCCTTCGAGGAAGCTGACAAAGTGCGTATCGATAAAAGAATCCAGAAATAGCACTTCTAATCCCTGACTTTTGTGGAGCTGAATATATGGTGATTGGCTGGCTTCATCTGTTGCATAGAAGACGCGATTTTCGTATGTGGTACCTTCTGTTGTCGCTGGCTCTGATTTAGCGTGACGCTCTTTATTCCGCTCCAAGTACTCATTTAAAGTGGTGTAAGGCAAGCTCGGTGCTGTAGTCCAAGCATCATCACCTTCAGTTGTGCCTTCAGGTGTGGCTGGAGGACTGATGAAGGTGGTGCGGTAGATGATAATGTCTTCAATTTGCTTTTTGAATTTATCATCATTGAGACAACCAAATTTGATGAAGGTGCTGAGATCTTCCCAGCCTTTGGTGTATGCTGCTCGATCGTCATGATAGAGTTCTTTGAGCCTGTCCCCAACTTTTTTGGAGATATAATCAGAGATGCGACGGACGGTGCGATCGCTAGTCAAAGCACTCCGAGAAACGTTGAGGGGAATATCGGTACTGTCGATGACTCCACGCAATGGTAACAAGAATTTGGGAATCACTTCATCACAGCGATCGCTCACAAATACCTGATTGCAAAATAGTTTAGCTTGTCCCTTGGTCAGATCCAAATCTGGACGAAGTTTGGGAAAATAAAGAATTCCATTGAGAGCGAAGGGATAATCAGTATTTAGATGTACCCACAGCAATGGATCTTCTTCAAAAGGATAAAGATAACGATAGAATTCGAGATAGTCTTCTTTAGTTAGATTCTGGGGTGATTCTTTCCAGGGTGCTTTTTGTTTATTAATGACTTCACCATCGAGCGAGATGGGAACGGGCATAAAGTCACAATAAGTTTTCACTAATTGTTTAATTCTGGCTGGTTCTAAATATTCGGCTTCCTCTTCTTGAAGAGTCAGGGTAATAGTTGTACCGCGCTCAGTCCGACTCGATTCGCTAATTTCAAAGCTAGGCGAACCATCGCAAGACCAGTGTACGGGAGTCGAGCCATCCCGACAAGAGAGGGTATCAATCTCGACGAGACTAGCAACCATGAAAGAGGAATAGAAACCTAAACCAAAATGTCCGATAATCTGTTGGTCGCTATTTTTCTGATATTTCTCGATGAACTCTTCGGCACTCGAAAAAGCAACTTGATTGATGTATTTTTTGACTTCATCTAAACTCATCCCAATCCCATTATCAGAGATAGAGAGTGTTTTCTTGTCCTTGTCGATCGAGATCCGCACGGCGGGTTCGCCAATTTCGCCGCTAAATTCGCCAGCGAAGGAAACCATTTTGAGTTTACCAATGGCATCGACGGAGTTAGAAATCAGTTCGCGCAAGAAGATTTCATGATCTGTATACAGAGATTTCTTAATGATCGGAAAGATATTCTCGGTATGGATGGTAATGTTACCTTGTTCTAGCACTGTCATAAGGCTATGCGATCGCGGTGATGTTTGTTTACCAGCATTGTAAGTCGTCTGGTGGTGTGGTACCTTTCGGGATTTCCGTACCTACTCCCTGCTCAGTGTCAAATTAGAAATCTAGGGTAGTGAATGGTGAATGGTGAATGGTGGATCGCTAGACGGGGTGGTTCGGGAATAATTCAAGGGTTGTGTTAGTAATTAGATAGTTGCATTGGTACAAGATCTGAGCAAAGCTTGTATCGGCACCTAGCATCAAGGTAAATTAGAGCTAATTGGTACTGTTTTCTCGATCGCGTCGGCATCAGCCCATCAATCGATCGCCGTGTGGGCTTCCAATCGACTTGTCCGTAATGGCACAAATCCTCTCACCTAGCTGGAAATCCCTATGGTAAATGCAGTATTAGAATCTTCAAGCCCGATCGAGCGTCAAGTATCCACAGATCCGATTATTGCGGCGATCGATATTGGCACTAACTCAATCCACATGGTCGTAGTGCGAATTGTCACGAGTCTACTAGCGTTCACTATTATCGCCCGTGAGAAGGAAACAGTGCGTTTGGGCGATCGAGACCCCCAGACAGGTAATCTCACCCCTGAGGCGATTACTCGTGCCATTGGTGCCATCAAACGGTGTCAGGAAGTTGCCAAAAGTTTGAACGCCCACCAGATATTGGCAGTAGCTACTAGTGCGGTACGCGAAGCTCCCAATGGTCATGAATTCGTCAGATCGATCGAGACCGAATTAGGATTAGCAGTTAATATCATTTCTGGACAAGAGGAAGCGCGGCGGATTTACCTGGGGGTATTATCAGGCGTCGAGTTTAACAATACACCACATCTAATTATCGATATCGGCGGTGGTTCGACCGAACTTATCCTCGGCGATAGTGACGAACCCCGCACTCTCAGCAGCACCAAAATCGGCGCAGTGCGGCTCACCGCTGAGTTTGTCCCCAAAAATCCCGTGAGCGATCGCGAATTAATCTATCTCCAAGCTTTTGTGCGGGGACAATTGGAACGCGCCACCGATGAGATCAAAGCCAATCTGCGATCGGGGGAAACTCCCAAACTGGTGGGAACTTCGGGGACGATCGAAACCCTCGCCGCGATCCTGAATACAGATAAAAATGGTCAAATTCCCGATCGGATTCATGGTTTTGAGATTCGTCTCCCTGAATTACGCAATCTGATCCATCGGCTGCGGCGGATGACAGTCGCCGAGCGCACGACAATTGAAGGAATATCCGAGCGGCGAGCGGAAATCATCGTCGCAGGTGCAGTCATCCTCCAAGAGGCGATGGCGATGCTGGGAATGCAATCGCTCTCAGTCTGCGAACGCAGTTTGCGCGAGGGGGTGATTGTAGACTGGATGCTAACGCAGGGATTAATTGAAGATCGGCTGAAGTATCAAGGTTCGATTCGCGAACGTAGTACCCTCAAAATTGCTGGTAAATACGGCGTAGATCGCCCTCACTCCGAGCGAGTCGCGGAACTCGCTTTGAGTCTATTCGACCAAACTTACGGACAGTTACATACCTGGGATAAGTCAGTTAGACATCTACTCTGGAGTGCGGCAATCTTACACAATAGCGGTCACTTTGTCAGTCACGATGCCCATCACAAACATTCCTATTACTTAATTCGGTACGGGGAGCTACTAGGATATACAGAAGCAGAAATCGATACGATCGCCAATATCGCCCGCTACCATCGCAAAAGTGCCCCAAAAAAGAAACATCAAAATCTCCAAAATCTCTCAAAAGAGCAAAAATCGATCGTCTCCCAACTGAGTGCGCTCCTACGGGTAGCCGTCGCCCTCGACAGGCGCAGAATCGGCGCGATAAAAGATGTCAGTCTCAATTGCGATCTGACTAGCCGCGAGTGTCATCTGACGTTTTTCCCCACCGATCCTACTGATGCTTGCGTACTCGAATGTTGGAGCTTAGATTATAAGAAGCCCGTTTTTGAGACTGAGTTCAATCTCAAACTATCCACCACCAGAGGCTGAGGATAGCATCAGTTAGTAGTATTGTGATTAGGGATATCTATGGACGATCTCATCGATTGGGAACAGCAACGCGCCTGGGTAGAAATTGACTTGTCTGCGCTAGCGTACAACGTTCGCCAGATTAGAGGTTTATTGGCACCCAGTACCAAAATTATGGCGGTAGTCAAAGCTGATGCCTATGGACATGGAGCGATCGATATCGCCCGAACGCTGACTGATATGGGCGTGGAATGGCTAGCTGTGGCGACAGTGACAGAAGGGATCGAACTCAGACAAGCAGGGATATTCGCCCCAATTCTCGTGCTAGGTGCCGTCAATAGCGAGATGCAGGTACACGAGATCGCCAAATGGGATCTGCAACCCACAATCTGCTCGATCGCTCAAGCCACCGTCATCTCCAAAGCTGTCGCCACCTTAGATCCGAGTGTAGTGCTAAACGTCCATCTCAATCTTGATACTGGGATGTCCAGATTGGGGGCAGATTGGCAGCAAGCGGTCGCTTTTTATCGTGAGGTGGAGGATCTACCATACTTACAAATTGCCAGCTTGTACTCTCATTTAGCCACGGCTGACGAATTAGATCCGACTGTGATGGAGATGCAGATCGATAGGTTCGATCGATCGATCGCGGCGATTGCTGCGGCTGGACATTTACTTCCCATGCTCCATCTGGCAAATTCCGCTGGGGTACTAGTGAGCGATCGCCTCAACTATCAATTAGTTCGCCCTGGGCTGATTTTATATGGGCTATGCCCAGCACCACACCTCCAGTCGGCAATCGATCTTCAGCCAGTATTGAGCGTCAGAGCCAGAATTACTCAAGTCAAATCAATTACCGCCGGAACGGGAGTAAGTTACGGTTATCGATTTATTGCCAAGCGCGACATGCCAATCGCCGTAGTCGAAATTGGCTATGCAGATGGTATTCCCCGCCGCTTATCCGATCGAATGCAAGCGATCGTCAGAGGGCGACTCGTCCCGCAAATTGGCTCGATTACAATGGATCGGATTATGCTCGATGTCAGCCAGATTCCCGATCTTCAGGTGGGAGAGATCGCCACCATTTTAGGCACAGACGGGAGCGTTCGGATTACCGCAGATGATTGGGCAAATCAACTAGGGACGATTTCGTGGGAAATCCTCTGTGGGTTCAAGCACCGATTACCACGGGTGAGCAAGTGATGCTCAAAAAATTATATTTTCAAGTAATAATTAAGAGATCGAGTGTTAAACTGATAACGTGACTCTAAACCATACACTCCAATCGATCTCAACTCGACCTTAGGATCGAGACTTGCAAGAAATTGCGATCGTAGTTGAGAAAAATAGTGTGTGTGAATTTAAATAAGTAACATTATTACAATGTTAATAACCATCAACGGCAAGGAGGCGATCGCGAGTGGACGAGTCTTATCATACTTATCTCAGTCGCGTGGCAAAGATGACCCTACCTGCCACCTACGAATCTCAGGTCAAAAATATCCAAGAATCGCCTAAATTTGGGTTGACGGATGGTACTCGCCAACCAGTAGCTTTTCCTGGATACTCGGCGATCACACCACCAGGAGCCGAAGATCCTGGCAATAGTGCAGTATTTAAAGATTTAGCGGTATGTCAGCAACGACTGATCGAAAAGCTAGAAGCGGATTTGTTAGTTTTAGTCGATCCAGCTAGCTTTCATTTCACCCTAGCCGATCTGATTTGGGATAGTGCCTACCGGATGGCGACTGATGCCAATCCTGACTTTGAGAGTAAATTAATCGATCGGATCGAGGATAGTTTTAAAATCTATCAAGACTCGATCGTTGACACCACGCCAATTCGCTGGCAGATCATGGGATTGACTGTCAGACCTCGGGCGATTGAAGTGAGTTTAGTCCCAAAAGATGAGTCTAGTTACGATCGAATTATTGCTCTTCGACGGGCTATTTACCAAAATTCCGGTTTGATTTCACTAGGGATCGAGCAGCAATACTATTTCAC
>JAJAZF010000014.1 GCA_026785875.1 Chamaesiphon sp.
GCCCACGGTACCCTCAGATATCCGCTGTAACTTATGTCTCTGTGCTATTGCAAGCTGCGATCGTCACAAATCAGAGGCATACAACAAAGGGAGCAGTACTAGACTACTCCCTCGATCGAAATATTAATTTAATTATGGGACGCCCGAGGGTCGAACTCGGGACCAATCGGTTAAAAGCCGAATGCTCTACCACTGAGCTAGCGTCCCATCGGTCTGTGATTACTAGACCTTTATTAATATAGCATACAAGTTTGAAGTTTGACAACTTTAATTTAAATAAAGTTTGCGGCAAAAGTTACGTTACTAGTCAAAGTCTGTCCTGGAGAGACATGCAGCAGATCGACCCCTGTATTTAAACTGTTGCGGGGAGCCGTCCAAGGTTCTAGACAGTAGAAATCCTTGCCTTTGACAGTCCAAAACACCACGGTGTGATAATCAGCACTGGTTGTCATACTTAGAGTTAACTTTTGCCCAGCATCGGTAGCTGTCGCAGTATTAGCCGTGACGTTGGTAAAAGCAGCATCGATTTCAGCTTGACTAAAATCAAACTCTCCTGCAAATGGGTGAACTTCACCTGTTTGTTTTTCTTGATAGCTATCTGCGGCGATCTCAAATGTCAGCCGATCTTTATCTGGCGCGAGGAAGTAAGGATGCAAGCCAGTACTAAAGGGCATTGGCGTATCCGATTTATTGGTGTAGGTTTGGTCGATGACCAATTTACTCCCCTGAATTCGATAGGTAAAGGTGACGGCAAAATCAAAGGGATATACCTGGCGCGTAGCTTCATTGCTCTCTAGTAGGATCGTCAGGCTAGCATCTGTGGTGGTGGACTTGTCGCTGACTGTCCAGGGCATTTCTCGGGCGAAGCCGTGCTGTTTGAGCGCATACTGTCGATCGCCAATTTTATAAGTATTATCGGGCAAGTTCCCACAAATCGGAAACAAGATCGGCACCCCACCACGTACACTCAAACTCGGATCGGTAAACCGATCGGTATCTAGATACAGTAACTCGCGATCGCCCACCCGCCAACTAGTTGCAATCCCACCTCGATCGGGGAAGACAGTCAGCGAACTCTGACTTTCGGTATCATTTAGGACATAAATAGGTTCGGTTTGAGGCTGTTTGGTGACGGTAAACATGTTATTTAGGGCGATGATTTTGGACGCTCGGCACTAGACAATGGTTGGACGCGCTCTGACTGGATATCTGCGTATTTGCAGCTACCGAACCCTAGGTTGTTAAGCAAAGAGACGAGCAAACGGGTATTATAGTTATATAGGCTACACGATCGATGTTCACAAAATCTCGATCGGGTTCAAAGCTATCTAACAGGCGAGCGATCGTCAGTATTAATGACATCGATTTTTGAATCAGTGCAACTCAAGGAGGCAGATAACTATCGCCCAATCGACAGTTATCACCGCTCGATAAATATAATCCTCACATCAGGGATGGATGATCGAATGAAGTTACTCAACTAAACCGATTGCTTCTAGTTGATTTTGGGAAAGCTAATCTAGTTATCATTATCTGTAACATTACTAGATTTCCACTTCCACCGCCAGATTTATTTGTTTAGGAGAGTTAACTATGTTACATCGCAAGATCTTTCAAATGTGTGAAGATGGTCGGGAAGTATGTATTTTCTTGCGCGATCAGCAACGGTGGATCGAACGTGCGCGCATCACCGACATCGAAGGCGATCTAGTCACAATTCGCTATGAGACTGACGAAGACGATGAAGTCTCAGCTTGGGAAGAAATGGTACGTCTCGAAAGTATTGCCTCGATCAGTCAGAAATTAGCCTCTGTCTATCGTGGTAATGCCGAGCCACTAGTCTCCGATGAATGCCATGAATTAGAGCAGATTCGTCCGATTAAGCCTGAAGAATAACAGATCGAAGTGAGGAGTCATTAGCCATGTGGGTAATGACTCCTCTGCTAAGTGAGACTAAAGCGATTCTGAGTTGAGTGAGATAGCGGCTCAGTGATAAAAAGGGAATAGCGAAAAGTATTAGTTTGTCCCTCATTTTTGATAGGAAAATAATATGTTCGATCCTCTTTTTGCTCGTGCTGGTGTACTATGGTCGGAAATTATTGAGCTGATTCAAGATCGAGGAATGGCAGCTAGCTTAGAAAGCTACACTGCACAGCAATTAACTCGTAACCCTCAGCTAGATCCAGGACAACGCAAATTACTCGTACATCGATTTGCGATCGAGGGTGAAGTTGATGGTAAGACACCACTAGAATTATTTCTTGCCAGCCAGACAAATCTAACTCTGGCAGATCGTCAACTGATTAGCAGTTGGCGACGAAGTTTTGTCGGGTTACTGGCGATCGTACAAATCTTTCCCAATGGTTTAGAAGTAATGAACTGGCTGACTGCCAAACATTACCGGATTCAGTTTACCGATCTCCCATCCCAAACGGCAATGAGTCGGCTCAAAGTTGGCGAAGTAATCATCGCGCAGATTAGCCCCATAATTGATATCGATTGGGCGATCTTGGCTCCCTGGGTTGCCCTGGGCAGAATTGGTAGACCCAAACTAGCCGTCGCCATCGGTGCTTTTCGCCAAAATTACCCACATTATCTCTACAGTGATGCCCCCCAGCAATTAGCAGCAGCTTGGGAATCAGTTGCGGTATATCACGATCGATTTGTCGAATTTTTTGGTACCGATGAGATCGCGCTCAATGGTGCTCAATTGCAAACGCGGATTGGTGAATTCCAAACCTGGATGGTAGAAAAGCAATTAGAGACAGCCGGAATCGATAAATCTAAATCTCTGACTGAACTAGCCACTGATGCAGGGGTTGAAGCCGAGGATTTAGCAGCTTTGACTGCTGATTTGGGATTGTCCGCTACTGATGCCGCCAAGGGGCACAAAGCCCCCGCTGGGAAGATGATCTCACCAAAGGTCGAACTTCCGCCGCATCTCAAAGCAGCATCCACAGTCACCGCACTCAGTCATCATTATTGGGGACAGATGTTTTTAGCCGATTATCCACGACTGAAAACCCTGTTGGCACCTGTAGATCCTCAGTACTCGCCGAGCGATCTCAAATTTATTCACAAATGTTTAGCAGATCCGCAGATGAACGCCTTTGTGTGGCGCAGATTAGCCGAGCAGTTTCCCCAGCAGTTACAAACGGCGATCGGTCAAAGTTTAGCATTGCCCAATTTTAACTTATCATCACTCGATTCGATCCTCACTAAGTTTAATAAATATCTAGAGCCAGATCTCCCCGATCTAGCTAGCGTTCCCATTCACTTACACGAGTTATTTCAGTCAGCAGTACTAGAAGTAAGTAAAGAAAAAGCTAGACCTAAGTCTCAACCGAAAAAGAGTGGATTTGGAGCTAAAAGTTAAGAATCGATTCTCCGTAGGAGAGGCTCGCGGGAACGACTGCTGAGATCCCGACTAAGCCGATCGGCTAAAATAGGGAAAACCGATCTTCAAGGTGGATCTAATATTTTATTAAATTGGTAAAATTAAAGTATCGACTTAAACTCTAGCGATGGAGAATCAAGACTATGAATATTATTGGTTGGGTAGTACTCGGTCTAGTAGCTGGCGCGATCGCCAAAATGATTTACCCTGGTAGTCAAGGCGGTGGATTGATTTCCACGATGGTATTAGGGATTGTTGGTGCATTTATTGGCGGTACTCTATATACCTTAATCACGACCGGAAAGTTTATAATTGCCTCATCAGGGGCTGCGGCTGGAGCGTTAATTCCCTCACTAATATTTGCGGTATTAGGCGCAATGGTAGCGATTTTCCTCTGGGGTTTAGTAACTCGTAATGCTTAGATAATTAGGATCGATCGATTAGATTTTGCTAGTTGAAGCGAACGCGATCGATTAATTAAAAGTCAATCATCCGATCGGATGATGCGAAATCCAAACCAGAGCAAATTGCCATCAAGCTCTGTTGTTAATAGAGTCTGCTGGCGCGGACTCTAATTTTGCATTTAAAATTCACAGCGGCTGTCGATCGATTAACTGGAAATTCGGGAGAATAATTCGGTCAGATCGTCACAGTGAAATGATATTGCTGATAAACTAGAGAGTGGAGCCATTCTCAACCTGCTGTAGTCAGTACTGACGTAGGTCAAACAAGACGAGGCTTCCAGTGTCATGGAGCTACATTGAGTGAACAATAACAGCCCTAATCTATTTCAAATCAATCTCCCCCGATTCCAATCCTGGCTGACAATTGTGGCAATCTGCCTGTTGTTGGGTAGCCTAGGATTAGGATGGTTGGTAAAAGCCGCCTCGATCGCGATCGGATTGGTGATTATTACCCCCGTTGTCGGATTTTTGGGCTTCTTTTGGTGGTTGCGCCGTAGTGTCGTCCAAGCTGAATGTCCAGTTTGCAGTTATCCGCTGCAAGGCATCAATGGTAGTGAGATTCAATGTACCAACTGTGGTGAATTGCTCAATGTCGATCGAGGCAAATTGATCCGCGACACTCCACCAGATACGATCGATGTCATTGCAGTCGAAGTTATTCAGGAATAGGGGATAGAGAGTAGTTATTCATACATCCATACCAATTCCCATGTCGATTGAAGATTTCTAGGCTCCTACCGTCTATCCTCCAAACCATAACTTCCAGAAATATGACATCCCCACAGCCCCAAGATTGGAAACGTCGCATTCAAGATTTGAAAATCGAGATCGAACGAGCAACATCAGGATCTCCAGGCTCCGATCTCAACCAGATTGAAGTCGATTCCCCCAGCTATGGGGTAGATGCACTCCAACGCGGCTATCAACAGTTCCGGCTGTGGTTTAATGGTATCCCGGCTAGTGGTAAACTGCTGGCGATCGCAGGTGGCGGATTATTGAGCCTGACACTGATCAAAACTGTCTTCCAACTCGTAACTTCCCTAATTACCCTCTCAGTCTTCGGAGTCATCCTGTATCTAGTTTATCGATTTTGGATTTTACCAAAGAATAGTGCATCATAAGTAAGCGACAGATGATTAGCTTCGCCTAAACATCGCAGGGGGATTCATCCCTACGATATTTGCCCTAGGAAACCAAAAATTGCGATCGGCGGATGTGTTAGCGTTGGCGTACCATTGGCGGTGATTGGGTACGATCGTGCTGACGCTAATATAGCCTACGGCAAATCTGTTTAGTTTAATATTCGCCCGCACTTGAGAAAGTAGAGCGATGTCAAGAGATTGACTTGGAACTAGGTCATTAAAGCCTCTTCAGGATGCAGCAGAGTAGATAATTGCTTGACACCACGTTGAAGATGGCGCGTGACTGTCATCGGGCTGACACCGATTCTTTTAGCAGCTTCCTTGCGAGGCAATCCCTTGATATAGACAAATTCGATCGCTTGTTTAGTCTTAGACTCGAGTTCAGAAATCGCCCCTTCTAGTTGTTGACGTTCTTCCTCCAGATATTGACGTTGTTGTTGGCGAGTATCTGGGAGACTATCGCCCAAAGTAACCGGACAGTCCAACATTTGCCCCACAGTAGCATCTAAACTTAAAGCTTGACGATTGTGCTCTGCTGCTTGGGTTTGACGCCATTCGTTTACAGATACATTCAAAACAGCCGCAATCTCTTCATCCCGAACTTTTCTACCCAACTTAGCTGTCAGTTGTTGACGGACTTTTTCGCCCTCTTTTTGGAGTTCTTGCCAACGACGAGGAATCTTCAGCACACTACTCTTATCGCGGAGGAAGTGTAAGACTTCACCTCTAATGTAGGGCACAGCAAAAGAGCTAAATGCACAACCCTGGTGGGGGTTAAAGCGTTCGATGGCGCGAATCAAGCCTAAATAACCAATCTGCTCTAAATCTTGATAAGGTTCTGCACACTGACGACCGATGCGGTGAGCGATTTGTCTGACCAGACCAGCATTCAATAAAACTAATTGATTGCGAACTTTGACACTGGGCTGTTGAAAGTAGTTCATCAACAAGGACATCGATTCGGAATGAGCAGAAGCTTGAGTAGCCATCGTTTGAGCAACCTTGGTAAAGATAGATGCTGTTTGATCGATCCAATCTGCATTAGATGTGGGCATAATCACAACAGAGGGGTTCGGACGCTGGGAAATCGGCAGTTAGTAGAAAAAATAAATCTTGGTGTAGATTCGATCCACTTGTTTTTCTCCACAGCTACATTGTTCTGCACACACCCCTATTACCAACAGCGTCGATCTACGGAAATACTGTTAGGGGTACTTTTGTTAAGTACGTAAATTTACGTACAGATCCGCACTACGCTATTGACGCTGCAACAATAATTGACGATTCGATCGCCAGTAATTGCTAAATCGCATCCTCAGCTTGTAGAGTTAGGGAATTTTTGCAGCAACTAGCCGCTTCATTGCCCAACTTAGGGACGACTCATCAATTTGTCCTCCCTTTTGCAGAACCAAGAATTTTAACTCACTTCTTAGATGGTGTAAAGAGATCCAACTGAGATCGATCGAGATAACTTGGATGAGCAGGAGGTAAAAATTTCAGGTAAACTAGTAATCTGTCAACCTCACATCCTCTTGTCGTGAAGAGGAGCCAGAGATTATGGTCAAAAAAGCCGAACCAACACAAACTGAGCCAGCAAATGCCGAATCGACATCTGGCTTCAATCCGGTTCAACTCATCCAAGACAGTAAAGCTGAACTCACCCGAGTAATTTGGCCCAGCCGTCAACAACTGATTAGTGAATCCCTAGCTGTAATTGCGATGGTGTCTCTATCAGCTACGACCATTTATTTGGTCAACAACCTGTTTAGCTGGGCTGCTGCCAAGGTGTTTGTATGAGTTATCTTGCAGACGAATCAGATGAAGACATCGAACAACAAAGTTCGGGTAGTAAAGTCAAGGAACCAGCTCGATGGTATGCCGTCCAAGTTGCATCTGGCTGTGAAAATCGCGTCAAAATTGACTTGACACAGCGGATTCACTCCTTTGGGATGGGCGAACGTATCTACCAAATCGAGATTCCCCAAACTCCCACCATCCGACTCAAAAAAGATGGTACCAAGACACCCGCCGAAGAAAAAGTTTTCCCAGGCTACGTCCTAGTTAGTATGTCGATGGATGATGACGCATGGCAGGTAGTCAAAAATACCCCCAACGTGATTAATTTCGTCGGCTCAGAACAAAAACGCGGTTACGGACGCGGACGCGGACACGTCAAACCACTACCTCTTTCTCGTGGTGAGGCAGACCGGATCTTCAAACAAGCTCTCGAACAAGAGCCAGTAGTGAAGACAGATCTGACCGAAGGCGATAAAATAATGGTAATGTCTGGTCCATTTAAGGACTTTGCAGGTGAGGTCGTCGAAGTAAGCCCCGAACGGAGTAAACTAAAAGCCTTGCTCTCTATCTTCGGGAGAGATACCCCCGTAGAACTCGAATTCAACCAAGTCCAAAGACAGGGCTAATAAACACATCTAATGGCAAAGAAAGTAGTCGCAATTGTTAAGCTAGCACTGAATGCTGGTAAAGCTAACCCCGCACCTCCAGTCGGTCCCGCGCTGGGTCAACATGGTGTGAACATCATGGCATTCTGTAAAGAATATAATGCCAAAACCGCCGAACAAACTGGCACGGTAATTCCTGTCGAAATTTCGATCTTTGAAGATCGCAGTTTTACATTTGTACTGAAGACACCACCTGCTTCGGTATTGATCAAGAAAGCCGCCAAAATCGAAGTTGGTTCCAACGAACCAAACAAGAAAAAGGTCGGTCAAATCACCACAGTGCAATTGCAAGAAATCGCTCAAATCAAATTACCCGATCTCAATGCTAACGACATTGATGCAGCAATGAAAATCGTTGCTGGTACCGCCCGAAATATGGGTGTTGCGATCGTTGACTAGTTTTTTATCCACCATATTTGGGGGAGAGGAAAGCCCTCGTTATTCACCCCAGGAGCAATTATGACCAAAAAGTATTCCCGTCGTTATCAAGAACTAGCGAAAAAGATCGAAGATCGTGCATACGATCCCCTCGAAGCCATGAAACTGATCAATGAGACAGCCACCGCTAAATTTGCGGAATCTGCTGAAGTTCACGTTCGGCTGGGTATCGATCCCAAGTATACCGATCAACAATTACGGACGACTGTTGCGTTGCCTAAAGGTACCGGACAAACGATCCGTGTTGCAGTGATCGCCCGTGGTGAAAAAGTGGCTGAAGCCGCTGCTGCTGGTGCAGATCTCTCTGGTTCTGAAGAATTAATCGCTGAAATTCAAGGTGGGATGATGGATTTCGATCTGTTGATCGCGACTCCTGATATGATGCCCCAAATCGCCCGTCTAGGACGAGTTCTCGGCCCACGCGGTCTGATGCCTTCGCCTAAAGCTGGGACGGTAGCAACCGATCTAGCTGCGGCGATCGCCGAGTTCAAAGCTGGTAAATTAGAGTATCGTGCCGATAAATCTGGGATCGTGCATATTCTCTTTGGTAAGGCGGCATTCGCTCCTGAAGACCTCCTGACCAATCTCAAGGCGTTCCAAGAGAGTATCGATCGAAATCGTCCTTCTGGGGCTAAGGGTCGGTTCTGGCGCAGTATGTATGTCTCGGCAACGATGGGACCATCGATCGAAATCGACATCAGTGGTCTCCGTGACATGAAAACTGAGTAATTAGTAAATAACTAGATTATTTACATACGAAAAGGATGGTAGGGGCAATTCATGAATTGCCCCTACCATCCTTTTTGATAAGTACGATCGAATCGATCGGGTTAGCCAGTGGGGTTATCATTGTCTAATCTGGTAATGTATGACAAAATTAGGTCGATTTTTCCTGTTAACTCAGCTTCCAATCGATCGAGTCGAGTACCTCTATTTTAAGCGAGCGAGAAGTTGTACTAACGTCTATATGTATTAAGTGAAGGAGGATTAAATTGAAAATCAATAAAATTCATCATGTTGCGATAATTTGTTCTAATTATGAAGCATCGAAAAAATTTTATGTCGATATTCTCAAATTCTCAATAATTAACGAGACTTATAGAGCCGAGAGAGATTCATATAAGCTAGATCTGAAGGTATCCGATCGAGACACCATCGAACTATTTTCATTTACGTCTCCACCATCCAGACCGAGTAAACCAGAAGCTTGTGGACTTAGACATCTAGCTTTTGAGGTAGATAATATCGAAGAAAACGTTGATTATTTAATTTCTCAAGGAGTTGCTGTCGAAACAATCAGGGTTGATGAGATAACGGGTAAGAAATTTACTTTTTTTAAAGACCCAGATGATTTACCTTTGGAAATATATGAGTTGTAGATTGGATGTTTTTTTTAGATTCAACATCTTGCGATCGATGCTTTACCGCGTACATAGCCTATTTGCAGGCAGTGCCCACCCTATTATTTCTGGATTTCACTCCTTTCACCCCAACCTAATCACTAATTTTGTTAGAGAATACAAAATATAATATAATAAATAGGTACTATAGCAATAGAAAAATTATTTATGACTTATACCCGTGAAGACCTTAAAACAATGAATCATAAGCGTTATCAGAGCTTTGATACTCAACTTTCTAGTGATGAGGAGCCTTTCAGAGATTACTTTAATAAACTCCTGGGAAAATTCAAGCCAGACAGTTATGAAATCAGAATAGGTGAGGGTGATTGTGGCAGGGATATTGTTGCAAAGGTGAGGAAGATATCGAATAAGATCGAGAACATCGTTTGGTTTCAATACGGTAGTCGGTCAATCGATCGGCCACTTACTCTAGAAAGAATCAATAAGATTCAAGAAAATTTGGATTTAGGTGAGACTAAGGAGTTTAATAGACCTAACTACGCAATAAATACAGACATCTTGAAACCTTTGTCATAGCAATTGTAACGCAAATCAGAAATAATCAATACTTTATTATTACACATGTATTCTTCGGTGGGAATTTCCCACCTTAATTTTCTATTCTTTTTATTGCATATGCGTTGGTAAGCCGCTCCCCTGCTTTCTCTCTGTTAACGAGCGAGTCCGTATAAGATCCCAAACATAAAGTCAGGATCTATGATATCTAAACCATTAGTAATGATGTTGTGATTTCTAGTCACCAAGGCTAGCTGTTGGTTGTTGTCAGCTAAAATTAAAATGGGTGGCTTCAAACCAAATGAATTATAGGGGCTGTATGCCCCATACTGACCCCCATACTGCGAATACTGATTATGAATAGTATTTGAATAAGAATTGCCATAAGTATTAGGATTAATAACAGAATTAGGATGATTTATGTCACTATACATTGAACCTAAAAAGGTACCATCTTGAGCTACTAATCCTAATTGACCATCCAGGGCTATTAATGATTTGGCAATTTGAAACATACATCAAGTACTACAGTATCGAATATAAGTATATACATTCTTGAGTCGTATATATCAGGATGAAAATAATTATTTTTTCAAATTTATTAAAATTAGATTCCTAATCTGCTAGCCTCATTACAGAATGCCACATAGAACTTGTCACACCCAAAATCCCATTGATAGTAATGGTTGTAACAAGCTCAATATTCTATCTGTACGTTAAAACTTATAACTAATCTTATCCTTAGTCTCCGTAACCTTACCAGTTGCAAACCAACTATCGAGTAATTGTTTGATCTCTGGATCGCTCGGTTGATATTTAGTTAAAGCTGATTTGAGATATGTATGTAAAGTCGCTCTTTTTTTCGGTCGGCTTTTGAGAACTACAGCAGATAATTTAGTAAATGCAAGATCGGCTAGAAAATCTTGAGAGTGAGTGACTACATCCGATCGACCAGACAATAATGCCAGATTTTCGATGCGGCGACAGGAGATACCTAATTTGGCTAGATGTTGAATCAGCGGATCGAAACCGCGATCGCGTGAAAGAATTACATAGTTAGATGTGGGAGACTTGAGGCTAATTTGACCTAGATAAAAAACAATATGAAAATCCAAAGCATTTGGGCCGATGCCTTCCACCCCAATCCACTCCACCGCTGCACCCAATTGATGCGCCTCTCGGACTAGATCGAAAGGAATCTTGACTTGAGCGCATCCCACAAAAATGAAGATCCTGAGATTGGGTTGTTGGAGGCTCGATAGGCTGACTTGAGTGACATTCTCGTAGTCGATAAAGAGTACGGTAGCTGGATCGAGTTTTTCGATTGGAGGGGGATTCATCTAGCCTAAATTCAATGAGTTTACAGGTACTTCATCCCAGGAGCCGACTGTCCGTAGCCTAGCAACCCAGCCTAGTTGCTTTTGCTCGGTAGTGAGATTTTGCTCGAAAGATTCATGACAGTCTCTCGCCAATTCTTCGCTGCGAGAAGCAATGCAGGCATACATCAAGCCGCCAGGATCTAATTGTTCGTTTACCCAGATTGTTAGCATCAATTTTGGTTCCTGCTGTATCGTATTCATCAAATTTTAGTCAGTTTAAGATTTGGCGGCAATACTAGCTAGTGTTTCGGCTGTCATTCGGCAAGTTTTCCAGTCTGGTAAAACCGTCGCACCGAGACTTTGATAGAACTCGATCGCGTTTTGATTCCATTCCAGTACAGACCATTCTAGCCGCCCACAACCTCGCTCGTGTGCGATTTTGGCAATGGAGGTCATCAGAGCTTTCCCGATCCCTTGGCGGCGATATTCGGGCTGGACAAAGACATCTTCCAGATGGATTCCTGGTTGGGTGAGGAAGGTAGAGTAGGTAGGGAAAAATAATCCAAATCCAACTACTTGGCGATCGAATTCGGCTACGATGGCTTCAGCACAAGGTAGATCGCCGAATAGATGCGATCGCAATAGCTCAGTATTTCCAGTCACTCGATCGCTAAGTTGTTCGTAGGCTGCTAAACCTAAAATCAGCTCAAAAATCACATCGATATCTTTTGCTTGAGCAGGACGAATATTTAGCATTTAGTTAGGTATTAGTTTACTCTGTTCCCAGTATCAAATTAAAGATCTAGGGTAGTGAGTCAATAGTGAATGGTGAATGGTGAATGGTGAATGGTAAAGCGATAGGTTGTCTGTCGATCGGAGTGGGAAAGGAGTAGTTTAATTTCCTCGCAGGTAAAACTTTAACTATCAACTATCAACTATCAACTATCAACTATCAACTATCAACTAAACTCACCATCCTTGTTGCTCTACCAAGTCGATACAAAGCTGATTGATAGCGGGTAAATCGGGATGAGAAGGAAGACTTGAAGTATCGTAGGCTCGATCGAGTTCGGCAACCAAATCGTCAGCGATCTTTGTTACTTGTTCATAGGTCAACTCTCCATGTAAAATTGCTTTGAGTTCATCAGCATCGCCGATATCCTGTCGATCGACAAATACCTCACCCGATTGTAAAATCTCTAAGCCACTGCGGAGTAGTCTGATACAGTGCATCGCGTGTTTGAGATCGAAACCCGATTGTCTTTCCATCCCCGCACGAGTAGGATTACGATTAGTTTGCCAGGATTGGTAAGCATTCCATTCCCGTAGGGCATTTTGGTATTGCTGACTTTTTTGGAGTAGTTTGATAAAATCGCCGCGACTATTAGTGAGATTTTGGGTATATTCTAAGACCTCATCAGTGAGATTATGTTGCTTTAATAGTCCCTTATAGTCGATATCTCCAGTTAACAATCGATGCAACTCTTGAGCTTCGGCTAAATACTCAATTTTTCCGCGTACCAACCCATAGAGATATTCGAGGAAAGCGTGTAACTCCTCCTTGCTTAATGGACGTTCGGCGGTAAGCCCAAATTTTTCAGGCGTTGGTTGTTCCTGTGGTGGATTGAGCAACCATTTTCGATGAGAATCAATCTTCTTGATTTGAGCGAAAGCATAACCAGAATATGTATGCTTTACCCGTTTGCTCAGGAACATCTGACGATGTTGGATGAGATATTCGCCAACTTCAGTTTTGACTGGATACTGTTTGAGCCATAGTAGCTCTAAAATATTCGGGTTGGCTCCAGCCAGTAGCTGAATAAACTTTTTCAGTTCATAAATAACTGTATCTTTCTGTCCATCGAGAAATTCAAAAATCCCAGGTTCGGTATCCCAACCACTATCTTTTTGCTCGACTTTATCAAAACCTAAATAATATGGCTTCCCAGCAATAAATACCCCCCGATAATCGAGATCGGATTCGGGACGGCTCAAGCCATAGCCATGACTACCAGCCAAGCCAATCAAGATCGTGCGGGGTTCAACTTCTAAACGTTGCATAAGTTAGGCTTGAGGAATTAGCTTGAGATGAACAACAGCGAACGATTATTCACTGGCTGATTGATGTAAAATTAAGCGATTACCGTCAGGATCGTAGGCATAGATTTCTCGCCCGTGAGAGGCTGTGCTAATTTGTCCCGACGGGGGATAGCCGAGTTGAGCTAATTTGTCGATCGATCGATCCAAATTATCTACCTCCAGACACAGACTCATCCCACTCTGACTAGGATGCCCAAATTCATCGCGATTGCTCGGCTTTGGGCAAAAAATCCCCAACCGCACCCCAGCAATTGCAAACTCAGCATACACATGGGGAATAGATGGCTGGGGAGTAGATTCCAAAAATTGGGTGTAGAAGTCTACTACTACATCGAAATTAACACTCGAGATCGTAACTAAAGCAGCAGTGAACATAAATAAGTCAACAGAAATTTTGTCTGCTCATCAACCCCAAAGTGGGGTAAGGCAGATCTTCCCTAATATCATAATTGACTAAAACCTAGATGGTGAGCAGTGCCTACACTAATATTTTGAGCTTAATACCCAATCTATTAAAACTCTCTCCCATCTTCTATCTCCCATTTTTCCCCTTTTTTGACTATTGACCAGTGTTCAAATGGGT
Organism: Chamaesiphon sp.; assembly: GCA_026785875.1. Taxonomy (GTDB): domain Bacteria; phylum Cyanobacteriota; class Cyanobacteriia; order Cyanobacteriales; family Chamaesiphonaceae; genus Chamaesiphon. The sequence goes on from JAJAZF010000014.1 coordinate 13,825, forward strand.
TTATAATTGCTACGCTTGGTGAATTATATAGAAATAAAGACAACTCGCACACACACAGTGTAACAACATTGGGCGGGGTGACTGGGGAGCAATCATAAGTTATGGAATTGGCACAGCGCATCACCGGAATTAAACCATCTGTTACCCTCGCTATTGCTGCGATGGCTAAGGCAATGCAGCAAGATGGCAAGGACATCTGTAGTTTCAGTGCTGGGGAGCCTGACTTTGATACTCCAGAACATATTAAAGATGCTGCCAAGCAAGCATTAGATCGCGGTAAAACCAAGTATGGTGCGGCTGCTGGCGAACCTCAGCTCCGCGAAGCGATCGCGCATAAGCTTCAGCGCGATAATAATTTAAACTATGGTGCTGCCAATATTTTAGTCACCAATGGCGGCAAGCATTCGCTCTACAACCTGATGGTGACACTGATCGATCCTGGCGATGAGGTGATAATTCCGGCACCATTTTGGTTGAGCTATCCCGAAATGGTTAAATTGGCAGGTGGTATCCCCATCATTGTGGATACCGATAGTAGTACCGATTATAAAATCTCACCTGAAGCCCTCAACGCTGCAATTACCCCCAAAACTAAATTATTCATCCTCAACTCTCCTTCAAATCCTTCCGGCGTAGTCTATACTCGGGCTGAGTTACAGGCTTTGGCAAAGGTAATTGTCGATCGAGATATCTTGGTTGTCTCTGATGAGATCTACGAGAAAATCATCTACGATGGGGTCGAACAAGTCAGTATTGGTGCCCTCGGTGAGGACATTTTTCAGCGGACAATTATTAGTAATGGATTTGCTAAAGCGTATTCGATGACTGGTTGGCGCGTTGGTTATCTAGCTGCTCCAGTTGCACTGATTCAGGCCGCTAGTGCCCTCCAAGGGCATAGTACATCGAATGTGTGTACTTTTGCTCAATATGGAGCGATCGCCGCTCTAGAAGGCTCCCAGGACTGTATGGAAACCATGCGCCGAGCATTTGCCCAGCGGCGACAGGTAATATTAGAGCGTCTCCAAGCAATTCCTGGTTTAACTTGTGCCAAACCAGATGGGGCTTTTTATCTGTTTATCAACATTGGTAATACAAATATTAAATCTTTAGATTTTTGTCAGCAATTACTCGAACAGCAGCAAGTAGCAACCATTCCCGGGCAACCATTTGGCGCAGACGACCATATTCGGATCTCTTATGCTACAGACTTAATCACGATCGAGAAAGGAATGGACAGATTAGCTAAATTTGTCCGCTCACAGATCTAATCCAACGTTGAACATAGACTAAACCCAACAGAATATCTCAATCTATTGCTAAACGCTAAGTTAATCCCAGATCGGTCGATCGATACAATGTAAAAAAATCGCCATCAACTTTCAGGTATATCGCTCGATCGACAGATATAATGTAAAAAAGATAACCATCAACTTTCACATATTCTGGGTTTACATTGTCTGTAGCATCTCTCTGGGAGGCTAAATGGTCGATTACCAATTAGGGACAGGAAGGTAGCGCAACCACTAGCGATGAAAATTTTAGTTCTCATTTGGGAATTCCCACCTCGCCTAATCGGCGGAATTGCTCGTCACGGTGCGGAATTGTACCCAGAGCTGGTTAAATTAGGTCATGAGATTCACCTCATCACTGTCGAGTTCAATCAAGCACCAGCTAAAGAAATCATCGAAGGCATCTATGTCCACCGCGTTCCTGTCGCTGGATTCAGCCAAGATATCTTTAACTGGATTGACAATATGAATGACAGCATGAGCAGGTATGGCGCGAAGTTAATCGAGCGAAC
>JAJAZF010000015.1 GCA_026785875.1 Chamaesiphon sp.
ATCATCTAAGCACTAAAATACTTAGCCGTAGGATGATAGACAATCAAAGCAGTAGTAGACTGCTCAGGATAAAGCTGTTCGCTCTCATCCATCGACAGCCCCATCCGTTCCGTACCCATAATCTCCAACTGCTGTAACTGATCCGCCACATTCGGACAAGCAGGATAGCCGAAACTATACCGCGAACCCTGATAGCGTTGCGCCAACATATCACGAATATTATCGGGATCTAGATCGCCATAACCCAACTCCTTGCGGATGCGGGCGTGTCCCCATTCGGCTAAACCCTCAGCCATTTGGACAGCCATCCCGTGGAAGTAGAGATAGTTGGCATAGTTATCCGCTTTGAATAACACTTGGGCTTTCTCGCTGGCGACTTCGCCCATCGTTACGGCTTGCATCGGGAATACGTCGAATTTATTCTCTGACAGGGGGCGGAAGAAATCAGCCAGACAGAGGCGACGCATGGATTTTTGGCGGGGGAATGTCCAGGTGATTACGGGGGTAGCTGTTTGGGGTGTTGAGCCTTGCTCGATGACGCTGGGATCGTAGACGTGAATGGAGTTACCTTCGGCGGTACAGGGGAAATAACCATACATGAGTTGAGGTTCTAGCCATTCTCCCGTCAGGATTTTGGCTTTCCATTCGGCGAGGATCGGGTGGACTTTATCGGCGAGGAATGCGTCGTATTCTTCGCGAGTTTGGTCTTTGGGTTTACGGAATTGCCATTGTCCAGCGATCAGGGCTTGGAGATCCATGTGCCAGAATAGATCTTCGAGGGCGATCTCATCCTTGAGGATTTTGGTACCCCAGAATGGTGGTGTAGGTCGATCGATATCTAATGGTACATCTGCCGATCGCACAGTATCAATTACTGCTGGTTCTTTACTCTCTGTCTGTTGTTTCGGTTCTTCAACTTCGACAGCGACTTTAATCGGATTGCCATCATCATCGAGGAAGCCGTGGGTGTCGTCCCACTTTTTGCCCTGTTTAGCGGGCATGAGTGAGTCCATAAAGTTCAAGTCAGCAAAAGCATCCTTACCGTAAATCACCTGTCCTTTATAGACCTGCTGGCAGTCTTTGTAGACAAATTTGGGCGTGAGGGCAGCACCACCGAGGATAATCGGAATTGTGATCCCTTTCTCGTTGAAGGCTTCGAGGTTGTCTTTCATGAAGGCGGTAGATTTTACCAGCAGTCCGCTCATGGCGATACAGTCGGGTTTGTGGGTTTCGTAGGCTTGAATAATCGCTTCGACGGATTGTTTAATCCCCATGTTGATTACTTCATAACCGTTGTTGGAAAGAATAATATCGACGAGGTTTTTACCAATATCATGCACGTCGCCTTTGACGGTAGCAATTACAAATTTACCTTTAGAATTACTCGTGCCTGTATCGGCTTTATCCATGTGGGGTTCGAGGAAGGCAACAGCGGCTTTCATTGTTTCGGCGGATTGCAAGACGAAGGGTAATTGCATTTGTCCCGAACCAAATAGTTCGCCGACTACTTTCATCCCATTGAGGAGATAAATGTTAATTACATCGAGTGGTGGATACTTCTCGATCGCTTTCATTAGATTCGCTTCCAATCCCACCCGTTCGCCATCGATAATATGGCGAGTGAGTTTCTCTTCGAGCGGTAATTTATCATCCTCAGCTTTGTCGCGTTTGGTAGTCACCCCTTCAAACATCGTGGTGAGCAAACCTAACGGATCGTAGGTACAAATATCTCCATCAAATTGACGGCGATCGTAAATCAGATTTCGACAAATCTCTTGATGTTCTGGCTTGATTTTAGCCAAGGGTAAGATTTTGTTTGGGCTAACGATCGCCGCATCCATTCCGGCTTCCATACACTCATACAGAAATATCGAATTTAATACTTGTCGTGCGGCAGGATTTAGACCAAAGGAAATATTTGATAGTCCTAATAAGACGTGACATTGAGGGAGGTTTTCGCGAATCATTTTAATCGATTCGACGGTGGCTTTACCATTCTCCCGATCTTCCTCAATTCCGGTTGAAATCGGTAATGCGAGAGTGTCGAAGAAGATTTCATAGGCAGGAATACCGTATTCTACAGCGGCTCGGTAGGCACGTTGAGCAATTTGGAACTTCCGCTCGGCGGTTCTTGCCATACCTTCTTCATCAATGGTACCGATGACGATTCCTGCCCCATATTTCTTGGCAATTTCCAATACTTTATAGAAGCGTTCGTCCCCATCTTCATAGTTGGTCGAGTTGAGCAGACATTTACCCCCCGCAACCTTCAATCCAGCTTCCATTTTCTCCCACTCAGTGGAATCCAACATCAGCGGCAGATTGACATTATTTACCACACGAGAAACAACTTCATGCATATCCCGCACCCCATCACGTCCGACATAATCGACGTTGATATCGAGGACGTGTGCGCCTTCTTTAACTTGCGATTTAGCTAGCGAAACTAAACCATCCCAATTTTCCTCGTTTAATAAATCACGACATTTTTTAGAACCACTCGCATTCAAGCGTTCGCCGATAATTAGGAACGAATTTTCCTGAAAATAAGGTTGCGAAGACATCAATGAAGATGCCGAAGGTTCATATACAGGATGACGTTCCTTTACCTGAAGTGTCGCACCGATTTGGGCTAAAGCTTTGATGTGATCTGGGCGCGTACCGCAACAACCACCAATCACTTGCACACCCCAATCTTCGACGAACTTATACATCGCCAATTTGAGTTCGACGGGTGTTAATTTATAGTGAGCGTGTCCACCAATATTTTCAGGTAATCCCGCATTTGGGACGCAAGAAACCACAAACGGAGATTGTTCGCACAGATGCTTGATATGAGGAGCCATCAAATCTGGCCCCGTCGCACAATTTAGTCCTAAAATATCGATCGGGAATGGTTGCAAAGTCGTTAATAATGCCGCAACATCACTACCCGCCAACATCGTCGCCTGGGGATTCTCGAACGTCGCTGACACCATAATGGGGATTCGAGCACCTTTATTTTTAAAAACCTGCTCCAATCCATTCAAAGCTGCTTTGATTTGCAGCACATCCATACAAGTCTCAATCAGGAATAGATCTACTCCACCGTCAAACAGGCCTGTAGCCTGTTCGGTGTATGCTTGCGATAGTTCATCATAATCGATGTGACCGATCGAGGGTAATTTAGTACCAGGGCCGATCGAACCTGCTACAAATCTAGGCTTCTCAGGTGTTGAAAATTCCGCCGTGCATTTTTTTGCTAATTCGGCAGCAGTCTTATTGAGATAATATACTTGGTCTTCTAGTCCATATTCCGCCAATGTTTGAGCGGTACCGCCAAAGGTGTCGGTTTCAATTACGTCTGCACCTGCTGCCAAAAAGTCCCGATGAACGGTGGCTACTGCTTCGGGTTTCGTATGAACGAGATATTCATTACAACCTTCATACTCAGCACCACCAAAATCTTCAGCAGTGAGGTTTTGGACTTGGAGATTGGTACCCATCGCACCATCAAAAACGATGACGGGACGTTCGGGACTGTGGAGACGCGCGAGGAAGGGACTAGTCATAAGACGATCGAGAGGGGGACTTATCATAGTTATTGTGAAAATATAGATAAGACTACTTAACTATTTATTGGTCTGAAGATATTGTAAGACTCTATTATCTTAAAGTGTACCCCGACTACTCATCAGAGGTGCTACGAGCATCGATGCTCTCACCCCTCACATTGCCAGTTTCCAGTATTGTCAGATCCATCGAAGTCTGAGTCAGTGCAACTAGTCTCTGGTAAGTAAAAATCGATCGACCCCAATTATTGCCCTAATCTAAAAATGGGACGACTAGGTGCAGGTGCTCCGAACTACTTTCTAGAACCGTAACAGTGGTAGTGTCAGGAATCTCGAAACCTTCCTCAGTCAGCACCGTTAACTGTCGATCCAATCATACCTCCACTCGCACAGGTTTGGGAGTGAGTAAATCTGGAATAGCCTGAAAGAAGGTTTGTAACCGATTCTACATAGTTAATTTAATTAAGAACTGGATCTGAGTCACCAGAAAGAATTGGTTTAAAGCCGCAGCCTAACGTGTCGCTGTCAACTGTCAACTGTCAACTGTCAACTGAATGAACAATCGATCTAGATGTTGAGAATTGCAAAATTATTGAACATGTATCTTATTTGTCAGATATTCTAGAAGTGCGCTGTAACAACTAATGTCTGGCTCACTAACAAAATTTCGATCGCAGATTAATAAAAACCAGTCACTATGAAAATTCAACTAGAACAAAAACTGGACAATCATTCTTATCAATTATGCTGTGTAGCTTGCCAGCACTCATTTTCTAGTATGCGATTGCGGACGTTGTTATGTCACGATAGTGGATCGATCGTCGGAGATGTATGTACCGACTGTCTCAAGCAGGGCACACGCCAGATTCAGCGACAGTTCAGGGTTCGATCGATCGAGCTATTCCAACAACATTTAATTGAGAACATCTCCTTATCGTCGTACCAACAAGCATTAGAACTTTCAGAATTGGCAACTCAGCCCCTAGCAATTCCCCGCTTTTATGCTCGGTGGTGGAAACAACTATCAATTTTTGCAACAGAACCACAAGCTTTAGAAATGGCGCGATAAGAGCCAATAGATTTTTCGCAACAAAAATACAAGCCCTAGCAATGGCGCAGTCAGAGACAATAGATTCTCGTGAAATTAAATAGATTTCAATTTCGTAGGATAGTTATTGTCCACCAATACATTGTCGATTTAATTATCTAAATGCTTAGATCGATATTCAATTCTCTTTCAGAGACGTTGTGCCTACGGTAGGCTTCCGCCAACACGAACGATTCGCGTGTAATTGAGAGATGTAATGCCGCTCGAATTGCGAAGAAATTGTGCTTTAATAAAACAGTTTAAATCTTATTATTTCGGCTCAAATTAATCCCAATTAGATTAGCTCTACTGGTTCCACCACCAATACATTTAGTACCAAATTAACCCCTGACAACTGCTAGATACCCGACTTCTTGAAGAAGTCGGGTATCTGTCTCACGAGCTTGGCAGTTGCTACTACTACTACTACTACTACTACTACTACTGACAGGTATTAAAATGGGATCGATCGTGTCATAATTAACACCGTTGGCGGAGCCTCTTCATTTGAGGATCGACTTCAATTTTGATACTTTAACTTACAGTGTCATGTTTACTGTTTCAGATATTTGTGAATTCCAGGGCGTTGGGCTGCACTCTGGAGTCACTACCACCGTGAGAATTTTGCCGACAGAGGCTGGGCTGGGGCGTTACTTCGTGCGGGTGGATCTGCCCGATGCGCCACAAATTCCGGCGCATATTACTAATGTCAGTCAAACTACCCTCTCCACCGAACTGACAGCAAATGGCGCATCGGTGCGAACGGTAGAACATTTACTCGCGGCTTTGGCAGCACTGGGGATTGAGGATGCACGGATCGAAATAGATGGGGCAGAATTACCGCTGCTAGACGGTTCGGCGCGAGTTTGGGGAGATCGGCTCATTGAGTGCCGAAAGGAGGTTCCTAGTGCGGGGAGGGAGCCAGTACAGAGCGAGATTGCTACGTCTGGAGTGCTTACCGTGCCTGTCTGGATTCAGCAGGGCGAGATCTTTGTCGTCGCTCTACCATCTCCAGTGCTGCAATTTACTTACGGCATTGACTTTGATGTGTTGCCGATTGGCAAGCAGTGGCATAGTTGGCAACCCAGCCAGGAGGACTTTAGCACCGAAATTGCCCCGGCGCGGACATTTGCGATCGCCCATCAGATCGACCAGTTGCGATCGGCAGGATTGATTAAAGGTGGTAGCTTAGATAATGCACTAGTTTGTAACGATCGCGAGTGGTTAAATCCACCCCTGCGATTCCCAAATGAGCCATCTCGTCATAAACTATTAGACTTGATCGGCGATCTCAGTCTGCTGGGCAAATTTCCCCAAGCACATTTCCTCGCCTATAAGGCAAGTCACAACTTACATATCCAATTAGCACAAAAGCTGCATGAAATGGGATATTAAATATAGCCAACGATGCACAACAAGCATCGCTCAACCAACGACCAGTAAATAAATAACCAAATATATAGGTCTAATGTCCACCACCCTCGATCGATCTCAAGATATTATTGTCGCTGTCACTGAGCCAGCAGAGCCAGAGCCAGCAGAAGTTAAAACCACTTTTAATATCCAAGAGATTCAGAAGCTCCTACCCCACCGCTATCCGTTTGCCCTAGTCGATAAGATTATCGACTATGTACCTGGAGCAAAAGCTGTGGGTTTGAAAAATGTCACCTTCAACGAACCCTTCTTTCAAGGACACTTTCCCGGACATCCAATCATGCCTGGGGTGATGATTATTGAAGCGATGGCGCAAGTAGGGGGAATCGTTCTCACCCAACTCCCTGAGTATAGTGGGGGTTTATTTGTGTTTACTGGAATCGATCGAGTAAAATTTCGTCAGCAAGTAGTTCCTGGAGATCGATTAATTATGACAGTGGAACTCCAAGCGTTTAAACGTCGTCGATTTGCCAAGATGCACGCTCGTGCTGAAGTCGATGGTCAACTGGCTGCTTCTGGAGATCTCACGTTTGCTCTAGTAGAAGTGTGATTCAAATGTTGGCGATTGATGATATGCAGCAGATAAAAGCGTGAGCCGTTTTCAACCACGGGCATAATAGTGAGTGAGGAACTAGTCTACTACCGAGCGGCTAACTTGCGATCGTCCCAATCTTGGAAAGGCTGATGCCATCGTCTCAGCAGATAGTGAAATCCCAAAATCGTTCAATCGTGACTGAGGGAAATGGAATGAGCATCCAATCCATCCCAGTCGGTGCTGAAGGTTGGGTTCGCCACTATCAAACGAGCAAATGTGCAAAGCATCTACATCATCGATAACCCAATGGCAGGATAATGACAAGATGGCTGGAGTAGCAATGTTAATGACACGAATTCATCCTACCGCTGTGGTGCATCCCAGCGCGGAACTCGACCCAACTGTGCAGATTGGTCCCTACGCGATTATTGGCGAAAATGTCAAAATTGGTGCTGGAACGACAGTTGGTGCCCATGCCATAATTGAGGGTCCGACTATTATCGGGGTTGGCAATCAGATTTTTCCTGGAGCGGCGATCGGATTGGATAGCCAGGATTTAAAATACAAAGGTGGTGAAACCTGGGTCAAAATTGGTAACTACAATCGGATTCGTGAGTATGTGACGATCAACCGCGCCACAGGTATCGGTGAAGCCACCACGATTGGCAATCACAACCTGTTGATGGCTTATGTCCACATTGCCCACAATTGCACGATCGAAGATAATGTCAAAATTGCCAATGCTACATCTCTGGCTGGAGATGTGTATGTCGAATCAGAAGCTGTGATCAGTGGCGTATTGGGAATTCATCAATTTGTCCGCGTTGGTAGATTATCGATGATTGGCGGGATGACGAGGATACAGCGGGATGTTCCGCCATTTACGATTGTCGAAGGTACTCCAGCACGGGTACGTGCGCTCAATCTAGTCGGTTTGGAACGTTCTGGATGCAGCCCAGCCGAAAAAGCGATTCTCAAAAAAGCTTTTCGGACTATTTACTACTCACACAAAACAATCGGTCAAGCTCTAGACGAATTGGATTTGTTCCCCACTTATGAGAGCGTTCAACACCTGCAAAGATTCTTGAGACTCTCGATCGATGGTAAAAATGATAACAAGCGTAGAGGGCCGATTCCAGGCAAATCACTCGATCGTAAAAGCGAGTGAACACTGGCTAGTAACTAGTTAAATTAATTGATAATTGATAATTGATAATTGGGTTGTGATGCTGTGGATTTCAACCCGACAGCGGAACAACAATCCACCTAAAAGGTGGGGGATTTCAATCCCTATTCTTTGTTAATCCACCATTCACTATCCACCATTCACCATCCATCATCCACCATCCTGTGAAAACCATCCTGTGAAAACCATCTTCATTAGTACTGGAGACGTATCTGGCGACCTTCAGGGTGCATTACTCGTCACCGCTCTCCAGCAACTCGCCGCCAAGTCAGGTATCGACCTCAATATTGTCGCGCTCGGTGGTAGTAAAATGGCCGCAGCAGGGGCGAAGATCCTAGCGGATACCGTATCGATTAGTTCGATGGGCATTGTCGAGCACTTGGCTTATGTGCGACCCTCGTTGCAAGCGCGCAATCTTGCCAAACAGTATTTAAAAACCAATCCACCAGATGCACTGATCCTGATTGATTATGTCGATCCAAATATATCGATCGGTAAATATATCAAAAATCTCTTCCCGAATCTACCAGTTTACTTTTATATTGCCCCTCAGGATTGGGTCTGGCCGAGACAGCACAAACGAGCCAAATTAATTGTAAGTTTTATCGATGAAATCTTTGCTGTTTTCCCCGTAGAAGCACAATATTTTACCGAACAAGGAGCCAAAACAAAATTTGTCGGACATCCATTAGTGGATCGAGTTGCAACTCTAACTAGTCGTGAAATTGCCCGCGACAAACTGGGAATTACCGATGAAGAAACTGCCGTCGCGCTGATTCCAGCTTCGCGTCAACAGGAATTAAAATATATTTTACCGAATATTTTCGCAGCCGCCCGTCAAATTCAAGACCAATTACCTGCTGTTCGCTTTTGGATTCCGCTCTCTAGACCAGATTTTCAAGCAGAGATCGAAAGTCAAATTCAAGCATATCAAATCAATGCTACTTTAGTCACTGAAAATGCCGATCTCGTCCTATCAGCAGCAGATTTAGCAATTACAAAATGCGGCACAGTCAGTTTGGAATTAGCTCTACTCAATGTGCCCCAAGTTGTGATTTATCGAGTCAGCAAGATCACAGCTTGGATTGCCAAACATGTAATCAAATTCTCAATTCCCTACATGTCCCCAACTAATCTGGTCGAAATGAAATCGATCGTGCCAGAATTAATGCAAGACGATGCTAGTCCCGATCGGATCGTCAAAGAAAGTCTCGAACTAATCTTAGATCGAGAGCGACGCGATCGAATGCTATCTGATTATAGCCAAATGCGTACCGCTTTGGGCGATCGAGGTGTCTGCGATCGCGTTGCTCAGGAAATCTTCGCTAAATTTTAGACAGATCGCCAGTTCAGAAAGTA
>JAJAZF010000016.1 GCA_026785875.1 Chamaesiphon sp.
AATGTTGCTGGTGTAACACCGCATAAGCGTTTGAACTCTGTCGGCTCTAAATTTTTAACTTGTTTGTAGCTCACTTTCGATCGGTTGATTTTCTATCCATTTTACAAATCTCGCGGACTTTCGCAAGAGGTCTAATTATTAGTAAACAGTAAATAGCGATCGATTGCTACTATTAGATTTAAGACACAAGAAAGGGTACCGATTATGGGTACCCTCGATTTTTAATTAGTAGTATGAATTAGAATACAAAGGTCGTCCGAATCGTACCGAGATATTCTGTGGGGTTAGCCCGATTATGTTCGGGATTAGTCAATATCAACAGCCCAGGTGTGATATAAAGATTGTCGCTGACCTTGTACTTATAAAAAGTTTCGATGTGCAGACTAGTATCCCGATCTACACGATTAGTAGGGGCACCACCAATCAAACCAGTGTTACTAGTAACCTTGGGCTGCATCCCGAATACAAACCCCAATGTATTTCCTTTGGCTCCAAAATCTTTGGCAGCTAGAGTTAATGCGTAGTTCCAGATATCAGCTTTACCCCCTCCAGTCTCCTGTGTAGCTTGAGTCAAACCACCCCAAGCGGATAGCACCAGCTCTTTGGAGAGATTGACACTCCCAGCTAGCGAATAGTGGTTGGCTGAAGTTGGGACTAAAACAGCCGGAATGCCAGTAGCTGTAGCAGCAGTAGAGTTAAAAGGGTTATTGGCAAAGTTACTACCATTGGCACCAGAGACATTCGTACCAGCAGAGTGGTAAGAATGAGCATAGATTAAGCCCAAGCTCACATCATCAGATGGTTTGACTGTGAGCTGGGAAAAGATGACATTGGAACCACTAAATAATCCACTACCACCAAGCAATCCAGGATTATTCGCAGTTTCTGGAGCTGTTCCAGGTACACCTTGAATACCCACCCGAGGTACAGCGTAGCTCAAGGCTAAACCTAAACCAGGGCTAAATTTGTGATCGATACCAATACCTGCACCCTCATTGCTGAGGCGATAAATAGGGTTGAATCGTCCAAATCTTGTGACCGCACCAGTTCCAGCAGCTTGATGCTCGGGGTTAAAAGTGTAGTAATTATCATTAAACTCACTACCTACTGCTTCGACAAATACCTTAGTTGTTGAAGCTACAGGAAGTTGATACTGCAATCTGTGGAGGGTTGCAGTGTTATCATCACTACCTTCAAATCCTAACCGCGCCATGTTGGTACGGGCAGCCGATGTTGTTACTCCTCCTGCAAAACTGTTGCTGTTACGAGCTTGGAGGCGAACTAGTAGTAAGTCTTTGCCTGTAAAGCTACTACGGAAATTGAGCCGCACACGATCGGACAAAATAGTATTACGTGTTGCGGTACTTGGGCCACCTGCCAAACCACTAACTGCAAAAATTGCCTCGCCAACCAGCTTGGTAGTAGTGGAAAAGCTTTGATCTTTGAGCTTGGCGACTTTAGCATCGACAGCTTGAATGCGACCATCAACAGCTTGAAGCTCCGTACTGAAGGATTGAACTAATTGTTTGAGTCTGTCGAGATCCTGTTGAGAAACTTCTGGCTCTACGGGAGCAGGTGGCACAACTGGCAGAGGTGCTGCTGGTGGTGGCGGTGCCATCTCAGGAGCTGGTGCGACCATTGATGGTGGAGTGGGTCGCCTTTTCTTAATCGATTTGCGTGGCTTTCTGGCGACTAGTTGCTCGATCGATTGAACACAGCTATTGAGACTAGTGGCAAATTGTTCGCGAGATAAAGTTTGGGTACCTGTAGGGGTATTGCCACAATTGTATTTTGTGCCCAAAGCTTGGAGCGTTTGATAAGCCCAGTCCCCTGGTTTAATCTCGATCGCTTGTGTGGCTTCGATCTCTTCAGTTGTCAGATCGCTATTAGCAGCAGTCGTCAGGGAGTTAGTAACGGGGGTAGATTCATTGGCACTGGCAAAAGATCCACCAGCAATCCAAACAGCGATACCAATTAGGATTGGAGATAGAAGATTTTTTGATAACGATTTCACCATTCGATCGAGCTTTTCCTCGCACTGTAATTTTTGATGCTATTGAGCATAGCAGGTCAAATCGTATAGTGTTAATCTTTTTATTTCTGCATGATATTTGACTGTTTACGATCGATCTAAGTGCTGTGTATGATGTTAGGGTCGATCTTGACACTCGATCGAATACTTAGATAGAAGGGGTAATGAATGTTTCAAGTATCACACTTGGCTAAATCTACTTATTTAACCTCAAAGATACTCAATTCGCATCAGCACAGCTAAAAACTCGCAACTTAACACCAAAAAAAGGAGCAAGCCGACTTAGCTTGCTCCTTCTTTACCCACACTCCAAATTAGTTAAAAATTGAAGGTCGTTCTGATGGTACCAACATACTCAGTGGGGTTTGCACGATTGTGTTCTGGATTAGTGATAAACAATATGCCAGGAGTAATCGCCAAGTTATCACTTAGCTTCACCCTGTACAAAGCTTCAATATGATAAGAAGTATCGGGGCTTCCCTGGATAGTAGCAGTAGTACTTGGAGTTGGAGCATTTGCAGCCCCGAGACCAGTACCAGTCCGAGAATTGAGTTTAGGTGGTATTCCAACGATGAATGCCAAGTTATTACCTTTTTGACCAAAGTCAGGAAAAGCTAGTGAAATAGCATAGTTGCTAGTACTTGCATTACCAGTAACACCTGTTTCACGATTAGCTTCAGTGAAACCTGCCCAACCAGAGAGGATAAAATTTGGACTTACTTTATAGCTAGTCATAAACGAGTAGTGATTAGCTGTAGTTGGGGTTCCACCAAACGGAGTATTTGCCGCAATACTACCAGTCCCAGCATTAATAACACCATTTGTACTGTAAGCGCGAGCATAGACTAAACCCAGGCTGAGGTCTTTGCTGGGCGCAAAATTCAACTGACTAATGATGGCATTAGAACCATTGAACAAGCCACTACCCGCCGCAGGGTTAGCCACAGGGTTAGTTTGAGAGTTGTTGGCAGCGGGATTAGTTCCATTGGGAATTGCATAGCCTACAGCAAGATCCAAGGCATCACTAAATTTATGATTGATAGTTAGGGCTGCACCATCACCACTGAGGCGATAGACAGGGTTGAAGCGACCGAAACGAGAAATCGACCCGCTCCCAGAACTAGCTAGAATGGGGTTGAAGGTAGGCATGTTCTCGTTGAATTCACTACCTGTAGTCTCAACAATGACTTTGGTTTGAGAACTGAGGGGAAAACTATATTGAAGTAAAGAAAGGTTGGTAGTGTTAGCTTCATCACCATCGTAACCCAGTCGAGTCATGTTAGTCCCCGTCACTGAACTGCCAAAGCTAGGCGTATTACGGGACTGTAATCTGGTTCTCAGCCGATCTTTACCTGTAAAACTAGTATCAAAATTGAGACGAACACGATTGCTCAAGATCGTAGTATTTCTACTGTTGGTGCCCACAGCAGTACCATTACCACCATAGCCACTGATGCCGATAATTGCTTCACCATTTAACTTAGTAGTAGTGGAAAAGCTCTGTGCTTGGAGTTTAGTAACTTTAGCATCGGTAGCTTGGAGGCGACTATCTACGCCTTGAAGCTCGGCACTGAAAGATTGAACTAGTCCTTTTAGTCTGTCGAGATCCTGCTGAGAAACCGCTTCTTCTGGAGCATCAACTGGAGCAGGTGGCTCGATAATTGCGGGTGCTGGTGGCGGCGCGACAATTTCGGGTGCTGCTGGAGGTGCAACCATTGAGGGAGCTGCGGGTCGTCTTTTTTTGATTGCTCTACGAGGTTTTTTAGCAACTAATTGCTCGATCGATTGGACACAGCCATTGAGGCTAGTTGCAAATTCTTCACGAGACAAAATTTTATTACCTGTAGGCGTATTGCCACAGCTATATTTGGCGGTTAGAGCTTGGAGCGATTGATAAGCCCAGCTACCAGGCTGAATTTCTGTAGCTTGCGTAGCTTCTTCGATCTGCTCTGCGGTAGCTTCAGTGCTGACAGCAGCCACAAAATTGGTGACTTTGGACGCTCCTGGATTGGCTACTGATTGAGTTACTGCTGTAGAGCCATTACCATTGGGAGCGGCAGCGGCAGCATAGGCACCAGCAACCCAAACAATCATCCCAAAGACGATCGGGGATAGGAAATTTTTTGATAATAGGTTCGTCATTGTATTGATGCTTTTCCTCACACTATATTTTTTGACTGCAAGACTGTAACTACCTATGTCCTGCGGTTTTAATTCGTTCATTTTTGGATGATAGCCTACAGTTTATGACCAAATTTGGGCAATACATATCAATTCTGATACATTTTTTAGATCCGATTGGTGCATTTAGCTGTGAAAATTTGCTTGAAAGGGTTTTAACTATGAGAATTGTCGATCGTCACTTTTGAGATTGGGGGTACTCGGTGCTGAAATTTATGACTCGCTCCTTTCCTAGAGCGACTTTGCTCATCAGATGATTTGGTAGTTTAATAGCCAGAACGATCTTGGGTATTCTATAGGGGTGGCTATAGTACAGCTAAATCGATCGGACTTATCGAGTCATCGTCGGCTTGGTGCGGAGATCGGACTTGTAGTATGTGAAAACATCTCGATCTATCCCGCACTTCCCAGTTCATCTAACTAGCCAATATCTGGGTTGAATGTGCTAATTTCGACCTGGTATTTTTCAATTAAGATTTTAAATTTCAACTCAAGATACAGTCGCGCGAGTGACTAAAATAAATGATGGTGAATACTTACTATGAAGATTCAAGCTCTAATACTTTACCTCAACAGCTAGATTCACCGACTAATTTGGAACGCGATCGATTTGGTGAGGAGCAAGAAAATCCAATCGAGGTCAGCGATTCCGCAATGATCTGGAGATTTGCACAAGGGAAGAAACGTCTAGTGGTAAATCAAAATCTTCGGATCGACTATGCTCATAATTCATTGCAATTATCCACTCCAAATAATGAATTAATCGCTATCCACAAAATAGCAGAAAAGTTTCACTACATCCTGGTCAAAAAGGATAGTAAGTATTCAGAAATAATTGAAAATATCATTACTGAATGCCAGTTTATTCCGATCGATCCTCCTAACGTCGAACGTGGATTTACGCGCTATCAAAAGTATGAAATCCCTGAAGGCTATACTCTACGATATGAGCCAGCAGCAGAGTTATGGCAAACGTGGCAAGACGATGCTCCAGAAGAGAGGCTCCGCCAACGGCAACAGTCTACAGTGGGATTACAATTAGATATTTTGATTCTCGCTCGCTCGAAATGGTACCGCGTTCAGCAGATGATCTGCACTGACACTAGACTCGATCTACAAACTCGGCTGGGATTGATTTCACTCTCATTGAGAGATCGGATCGCCTGGATGGCTAAACGAGGAAATGTTCCGACTGTGAGCAACGTAGATCTAACCACACAAAATAATGATAGTGATATTTTGGATAAAATTATCTCTAAACTAGCGATCGAGGGATCGCTCGATGGCGAACTTCATTTTAACCCCAATTCTACGATGTCCCAATCAGTCGATCGACCCGATGATTTAGTGTTAGATGACCAATGGAGTAGTATCCTGACTGGGAATACTTTAGATTCAATCTCAGCGCAGCTAAGAGCTGGTGCCGTGAATGTCCTAGAAGACTATCTAGAACATGGTGACACGATCGTCAGAACAGAAACAATCGCTGATGCTCAAGGTAATGTGATTAGCGAAAAAACTGTTAGCACTCATCGAGGTTGCCCCAGATGGGCAATTGAAGCCATATTTCATTGGAGCTAGAGAGTAGTTGAGAGTTGAGAGTCGATCGAGATCGGGTAATTAAACTCAAGATAATTGTTAAAATATCAAAGGTGTTATTTCTCTGCTCAGATTGTGATTAAACTACCTAAGAAGTTGATGTTATTAGGATCGGGTGAATTAGGTAAAGAATTTACGATTGCGGCGCAACGACTGGGCAATCATGTAGTGGCAGTCGATCGCTATCCCAACGCTCCCGCGATGCAGGTTGCGGATGAATGTGAAGTCATTTCGATGTTGAGTGGAGAAGATCTCGAACGAGTTGTCTCCAAACATCAACCAGACTACATTATTCCTGAAATCGAAGCAATTAGAACCGAAAAATTGGCAGAATTTGAGCAACGGGGAATTACCGTAATTCCCACTGCCAAAGCTACGCACTATACGATGAATCGCGATCGGATTCGCGAGCTAGCTCACCAGGAATTGGGAGTGCGGACGGCTAAATATGCCTATGCTACCACCTTGGCTCAAATGCAGTCAGCCGCCCTAGAAATCGGATTTCCCAATGTCGTCAAACCAGTGATGTCTTCATCAGGCAAAGGACAATCGGTAGTTGCTAATGCTGCTGAAGTTGAGACAGCTTGGAATTATGCGATTGATGGTTCTAGAGGTGATAGTCAGAAAGTAATCATTGAAGAATATATCAATTTTGAGATCGAAATCACGCTCCTAACGATTAAACAGTGGAATGCACCCACTATTTTTTGTCCACCAATCGGGCATCGTCAAGAACGCGGCGATTATCAAGAATCTTGGCAACCTGCGGACATTACCCCTGCCCAAATTTTAGCTGCACAAGCAATTGCTACCAAAGTTACAGACGCACTTGGCGGAGCTGGAATTTTTGGAGTAGAATTTTTCATCACGGCTGATGAGGTGATTTTTTCTGAACTATCCCCACGTCCTCACGATACTGGGATGGTGACTTTAATTTCCCAAAACCTAAATGAATTTGAGTTACATTTACGGGCGGTGTTAGGTTTACCAATTCCAAATATTATTCAATATGCTCCGGCTGCAAGTGCAGTTATTTTAGCTACTGAAAAATCTGATTCAATTTACTTTATCGGAGTAGATGAAGCCCTCAATCTACCTGATGTAGATATTCGACTTTTTGGCAAACCCGACTCGCGCCCCTATCGGCGGATGGGTGTCGCTCTAGCAAAGGCAGCAACTACTCAATTAGCCCGCTCTAAAGCCGTTGATGCAGCTAGTAAAATCAAGATCGTGACGTAGCCTCCATGCCAAAGAATTAAAAAAATAGCTATCTCCACATGAAGATAGCTATAAATATTAGTGGGCTTCCCCGCTGGAAATATCGAAAATTAGAAGTTAGTAATCAAAATCACCACCGCCCATACCGCCGCCAGCACCTGCGCCGCCGTCTTTGGACTCTGGCTTGTCAACAATGATACACTCAGTAGTTAAGATCATGGCTGCGATCGAAGCGGCATTTTGCAGAGCCGAACGAGTTACTTTGGCAGGGTCAACGATACCCGCTTCAAACATGTCTACAAATTCATTTGTGGCAGCGTTGTAGCCAACATCAAAGGCTTTTTCTTTAACACGTTCGGCGATGATTGCACCGTTTTGACCAGCGTTTTCAGCAATCCGTTTGAGGGGAGCTGACAGAGCGCGGGTCACGATTAATGCACCAGTTAATTCCTCATCTTTGAGGTTAGCTTGCGCCCAAACTTCCAACTCAGGAGATAGGTGAGCTAGGGTTGTACCACCACCAGGAACGATCCCTTCTTCAACTGCGGCTTTCGTTGCATTGATTGCATCTTCGAGACGTAGTTTACGATCTTTCATTTCGGTTTCAGTAGCAGCACCAACTTTGATGACTGCAACACCACCAGCTAATTTAGCCAGACGCTCTTGGAGCTTCTCTTTGTCGTAGGAAGAATCGCTTTCTTCCATTTGACGACGGATTTGCTCACACCGAGATTTGACAGTCGCTTCATTACCTTCAGCAACGATGGTAGTGCTATCTTTTGTGATTGTAATCCGACGTGCTTGACCGAGAGATTCTAGTTTGGTAGCATCTAGTTTCAAACCAGCATCTTCAGTTACTAGTTGACCGCCAGTTAGTACTGCGATATCTTCGAGCATCGCTTTACGACGATCGCCAAAACCAGGAGCTTTAACCGCTGCAACGTTTAATACGCCACGTAGACGGTTAACAACCAAGGTTGCGAGAGCTTCTTTTTCGATGTCTTCAGCTAAGATTAGCAAAGGACGACCGGAACGTGCTACTTGTTCAAGGATGGGAACTAAGTCCTGAACTAAGTTGATTTTTTTGTCAGTAATCAGAATGTAAGGTTGCTCTAGAACCGCTTCCATCCGCTCCATGTCAGTAGCGAAATAAGGGGAGATATAACCCTTATCAAAGCGCATCCCTTCAGTGATTTCTAGTTCGGTAATCATCGACTTACCTTCTTCTAGAGAGATAACGCCTTCTTTACCGACTTTATCCATCGCATTCGCAATCATTTCGCCGACTTCGTTGTCGTTACCAGCGGAGATGGATGCTACTTGCGCGATCGCTTTGGAGTCTTCTACAGGTTTGGAGTGAGCTGCAATTTTCTCTACCAGGAAACCAGTTGCTTTGTCGATACCGCGTTTGAGGGCGATCGCATTTGCACCAGCAGCAACGTTGCGTAAACCTTCTTTGACGATCGCGTGAGCTAGTACAGTAGCTGTAGTAGTACCGTCGCCAGCAGCGTCGTTAGTTTTGGATGCAGCTTGACGAATCAAGGCTACACCAGTGTTTTCGACGTTATCTTCGAGTTCGATTTCTTTCGCAATGGTGACACCATCATTTACGATTTGAGGTGCGCCAAATTTCTTCTCTAAGACGACGTTACGACCTTTAGGTCCGAGGGTAACTGCTACCGCTTCAGCCAAGATGTCCATCCCACGTTCCAACGCGCGACGAGCATTTTCGTTGTATATAATTCGCTTTGCCATAATCTTTTAATTTAGAAGTGTAGAGGGTTAGATGTTAACGATCGAGTAGCTATTGACTGTTGACTGCTTGATGCTATCGCTCACAGATCGAGCGTTCATGCTAACTGTCAACTGTCAACTGTCTTGAAAAGGTGCTCTACTTGGGGAAACCCCAAGACCGTACTTTTCGCTGTCAACTGTCAACTGAAGAATTAGCCGACTACTGCGAGGATGTCTTTCTCAGACAACAGCACATATTCGTCGCCGCCGAGCTTCACGTCGGTACCAGCGTATTTGGAATAAAGGACTTTATCGCCGATTTTGATTTCAGGCTCTTGACGAGTACCATCTTCATTGCGTTTGCCTGGGCCAACTTGAACGACTTCGCCGATTTGGGGCTTTTCTTTAGCTGTATCGGGAAGCAGAATACCACCAGCGGTTTTTTCTTCAGATGCGCTGACTTTAACAAAGACGCGATCGGCTAAAGGCTTGACTGTGGATACGGTTAACGATAGTGATGCCATATTTATTATGAGTATTTAGCACTCTCAACTGCTGAGTGCTAATCTATCCGAATGCGGTATGGCATGGCAAGCAAGGATCGAGTACGGGTTCCCGCACGTTGGCGTACTTCTGCGTTGGCGTTACGTTTGGGAGATTACTGATGGTATCGCCCAAACCCTCACCGCCCCACCTTGACCGATCGAGTCCTCACCACCTAGAATAGATAAGTGGTCTGGCTGCGACGTTGGTGACTGCCAATAACGTTTTTTGATCTATGCTTGAATTTTTTACGGGAACTAATGTTGTTCTAGCGGCAGTAGACTGAACTTTTGTATTCAGAAACTTTATGCACGAACTTCCGGTACCCACCTGGTTTTAACCAGGTCATAAACTGAGGTAAGACGGCGTTGCGGTTGACCTAAATATTTGAAAGACAAAAACCCCTAGTATTCTTGCTGGGGGTTTTGTTGTGGATAGTGAATAGTCAATAGTGGATGGTGATTAGGGCAGAGTTTTACTGATAAAGTGGATCGGAAGACATTTAATGGAACACATAAGATCATGACACCACAAGATTTGATGAAGCAGGAAGTTGGTAAGGCTGCTGCGGCGAGGGTACAGTCTAATTCGATCGTGGGATTGGGTACTGGTTCGACGACGGCGTTTGCGATCGAGTTTATCGGCAAACGGTTGGCGGCGGGAGAGATTACCAACGTCAAAGGGATTCCGACATCTTTTCAAGCTAGAGTGTTAGCCAAGCAACATGGTATTCCCTTGACAACTCTAGATGAAGTCGATCGGATCGATATCGCGATCGATGGTGCGGATGAAGTAGATCCACATAAAAATCTGATCAAAGGCGGTGGTGCGGCTCATACCCAAGAAAAAGTCATCGATTCTCTTGCCACACAGTTTATTGTAGTCGTAGACAATACCAAACTAGTCGATAAACTAGGTAGCACTTTCCTTGTGCCGATTGAAGTCATTCCGATGGCGGTAACTCCCGTCATGCGAGCGATCGAAAAACTAGGCGGTAAACCTCAATTGCGGATGGGTGTCAAAAAAGCTGGCCCCGTGGTGACGGATCAGGGTAACTTAGTGGTTGATGTGAAATTTGACTCGATCGATAATCCGGCTGATTTAGAAAAGACGCTCAACAATATCCCTGGTGTACTCGAAAATGGTCTCTTTGTTGGAGTGACTGACTTGGTGCTAGTGGGCGAAGTTCAGGGTGATAAAGTCATCATCAAGGAAATGTAAAGTTAGGCTTTAGGTTTTAGGTTTTAGGCAAATTTTATGAGCCTTGGTGGTTTGATTCTTGAGGCCAATAAACAAATTCTCTAAAGCCTGAAACCTAAATTACAATTAGATTAGGAACCTTGTCGCCAACATCTAACATTATGGTTGCTCAAATCCCAACACCCAACCAAATCGAATACCCTGACAGCGATGGGAAGCCGATGTCCGAGAATACCAGACAGTTTCGCTGGATTACGATCGTTAAATACAACTTAGATTGGTTATTTACCAATGACGAGAACGTCTTTATTGCGGGAGATCTACTTTGGTACCCTGTCGAGGGTAATCCCAAGCGGCGAGTAGCTCCAGATGTGATGGTAGCATTTGGTAGACCGAAAGGAGATCGCGGTTCATACAAGCAATGGTTAGAAGGTGATATTGCGCCGCAAGTAGTATTTGAAATTCTCTCTCCAGGCAATACTGCCAATGAGATGGCAAGCAAGCTAGCTTTTTACGATCGACATGACGTAGAAGAGTATTATATTTACGATCCCGATACTAATGCTCTAACTGGATGGGAGCGAGAGAATGGTTATCTAACTGAAATTCTCATCATGCAAGATTGGTGTAGCCCACGACTGGGAATTAGATTCGATCTTATGAGCCAACCAGAATTGCAGATCTACCAGCCTAATGGGGAAATATTTTTAAGCTTTGAACAAGTTTCGCAAAGACTAGAAACCACTACTCGTGAACTAGAAACCACTACTCGTGAATTGGAGACTACCTCACAAACCCTGTCAATTAGAGAACAGGAACTAGCAGCACAATCAGGTCGAAATCAGCAACTCGCAGCCAAGTTGCGAGAGCTAGGCATCGATCCAGACACGATTTAGTTACAAAAAACGAGGTGGAAACTGATAGTTTTCACCTCGTTTGTCATACTTGTTAAAGTCACGCCGATCTAGTCGTAGGTTCTTTTACCAGTAAACTTGAGCTTCGCTGGATTGGGATTGCTACCGATATTCCGATCGACACTATTTTGAGCTTCCCGTCCTGGATTGACTTTTTCAGGGAATACGCCATCATGGGGATGGAGCAAGGTTGTCTCACCTTTTGGCAAGATGCGGTAAACTTTGTAATTAGTGATTTTGAACTTACGCAATTGTCCACCAAGAGCCAGACACTGTTCTTTTCGCGCCATATACAAGAGGTTATCCCCTGATACCATCGTTGCTGCGCCGCCAGTAGGCATTTCAAATACTTGTTCCTTAGGGCTATTCCAAGCGATCGCGTATTTTTCTTCTGTGTCAGCTTTGCTGAGTAACCCACCAGTGCTACCACCAAAAATCGGTGTCTTGCCAGTTAGTTTGATTTCCATAAAACTATTCGTTATAGGGTTTTAGGAAATAGTAACACTGTGTCTGGGCGTGAGCGCAATCTCGTCAAGAACTGTAACAGTTGAGTTAACCAATTGTCTGATGACGATTGGGCAAAGCCCACACTATGCTTAACGGCAGGCTTCCATCAACGCCAACGAGATCTGGATGTAGCCGATTCTGAGGAACGGTTTTCCACCGGAGCGGTCATAGCTAACACCCAATATAATTAGATTATCCATAACAGATCGATAGCCATGACGACCAATTCTACTGCGATTTCCTTGCTGGTTGCTCCCGCTCGTGTATTGCGGGGAAAATCTGCGCTCACCGACGCGATCGAGCATATACTTCGATTGGGTCAACGTCCGCTGATTGTGG
Source organism: Chamaesiphon sp. (assembly GCA_026785875.1). Taxonomy (GTDB): domain Bacteria; phylum Cyanobacteriota; class Cyanobacteriia; order Cyanobacteriales; family Chamaesiphonaceae; genus Chamaesiphon. The sequence continues at coordinate 12,268 of JAJAZF010000016.1, forward strand.
TGGGTGAGCATAGTCAAGATCTGAGTCAACTACAGGTATTATTCGATCGACCAGAGTTAGACATCGAGCGAGTACGATACACTCCCGATTGCTGTGAAAGTAGTATCGAGCGATTAATTGATTCAGCATCTGAGCATCACGCCGATTTGATCATTGGTGTTGGTGGTGGCAAATGTCTGGATACTGCCAAATTATTAGCCCATCGCTGTCAATTAGCAGTAGTGACAATTCCTACCTCTGGAGCCACTTGTGCAGCGTGGACGGCTCTATCAAATATTTATTCTGAATCAGGGGCATTTCTGTACGATGTCAGTCTGGCTAAATGTCCAGATCTACTAGTTCTCGATTATGGCATCGTTGCTACAGCATCACAACGAACATTAGTAGCTGGCATCGGTGATGCGATCGCGAAATGGTATGAAGCGTCTGTAAGTAGCGGACATTCAGCACAGACATTACTCATTGCCGCAGTTCAACAGGCGCGAGTACTGAGAGATATTTTATTCCAAAAGTCGGCATCTGCACTCCAAAATCCTGGCGGCGAAGACTGGCAAGAAGTGGTAGATGCTACCGTCCTCCTGGCAGGGGTAATCGGTGGACTAGGTGGTGCCCAGTGTCGCACTGTAGCCGCCCACGCCGTTCATAATGGTCTGACACATCTTCCAGGCTCTCACCACGCCTTACACGGCGAAAAAGTGGCATATGGGATCTTAGTCCAGTTGAGACTACAGGAGATGCTTCAAGGCGATCGATTAGCCGCCACCGCCAGACAACAGTTACTCGATTTTTACAGTACGATTGGGTTGCCAAAAACTCTAGCGGATTTGGGATTGAGTGAAATCACGATCGCTCAATTACATCACGCGGCGACACTTGCTTGCAAACCTGACTCCGATTTACATCGTCTGCCCTTCGCTGTCATGCCAGAACAACTAGTTGCAGCGATGGTATCGACAACAATTATCGAAGTTGAAAATCGATTGGTTGGGGCTGGGGCTGAGGGCAGTTAACCTCCTCAAAAAAAAGTGGGATGCTCCCGTGGGGTTTTCATGCCTCGAATCTCACCTCCAAGAGCCTAATTTCCGATCGCATCATGAGCCGACAGCCCTTCACTATTGGCTCCAAAATACCAAATAGCGATCGCAACTTCCCCTAAATTAACCGTTTTCTTGGGCTGGAATAAAGTTGTGTAGCCAAACACCCGCCGGATATTCGATTGTTCGCCATTTTGAAAATCAGCTAGCACCGCTCTCAATGCTTTCGGTTCAATTTTAGCTGCATCCTGAAATCCCCATGTCTGTCTAACTGCGTCTAGTGAGGCTGCTGGGAGTGATTGGCGGGTATCAAGTGGGACTTTCCACAAAATTAGCTGTTCCCTGGTTAGCTGGGCATCTGGACGGAATCGGATGGTGGTAGTATCGCCACTGAGGGTGCTGGGAATGATTCCCGCTTCGGCTAGTCCCTGAATACTGGGAAAATCAGGATTGGTAGTGGGGACATCCTGAAAAGCTGGTTTGGTGTCAGTGGTGGCTAGTTTGATCTGTTGGGTAGGCTTTGTGCTATTAATTTTGTTGTGCGCTGCAACTAGCCAGCGGGCATATTCGCCGCGAGTGACTACGCGATTGGCTGGGGCGATTTTGCCACTAGGATTGGTATCTGCACTAGTCAATACACCGAGTTTGGTTAGATCTGAGAGATACTCTGCGGTAGTTGCTGGCAAAAAATTACTACTAGTCGGTTTGGTGCTGGGAGTAGGGGATGCTGATGGTGCGGGGCTAGTAGGTGTAGGTGTAGGTGCGATCCCAATTAAACTAATTGTGTAAGTAGTAACTCCAGTTTGCTGTCGATCTGTGCTGGTTTGCGGCGCAATTGTCACAGTTTGCTGTTCTTGTTTGGCTATTAGTTGTGGATTGCTATCGCTGGGTGCGGTGGCAATTTGCCATTGCTTGGCTGCCAGTTCTTTTTGGTAAAATGTGTAGACAAGATCGATCGGATCTGGAGTTACCCAGGTGGTGACTGTTCCCTCTGCTTCGGGTTGTGTCGATTGAAGTTTTGCTTGGGGATAGAGGGGAAAATCAGTGGGGAAGTTGGAAGGTGTAGCTGAATCTTGCGGTTGTGTAACGACGGCTGGTGTCGTTAGTTTTGGGTCTGGTGATAAGGTATTTTGCAGAGATGTTCCACCATTGCACCCAGAAATGACGAGTAGAACACTAGTTGCTAGACAACGTAGTAAGAAAGATTTGTAGGTAGGAATAATACCGATCTGGATCTGCGATCGCGACACAATTTAATTATTGTCTAAGAACAGTTGAATAATTCTATTATACTGCGGTTTTCTCCCCGATCGATTGGAGGCAGCTTCATTCAGAAGGTCGAGTCTTCAACATGCCGCGAAATGGGTAGTAGGGCAACTTAGGAGTTGCCCTACTACCCATTTTGACTAAAGTATCGCGATCGATATTTTGCCCAGTTGTAAAGATTGCAACTAAGAAAAACTATGCCACATTGAATTAGTTGTCATATTTTAGCTTGAAGCGATCGAATAAACTCTCTGATAATATCAGTTTTAGTTCTTTCGGTTTTGTCTGCGAAAGCTTCTAGAATTCTGAGTTCTTGTTCGGGAATCTTTACATTTAACTGTTTTAAAGACATATTGCGTTTACCTGAAGAAGTGCTATACTGAGTTATATTATTCACGATCTTTGTATCAATTAAGACTAGTACATTATTGGCAGCAAATAAATGTAACAAAAATACTTTTTGTTACTTCTTTGGTGAAAATGACACTATTGCGTAAGTCTGAGTGCAGCCTTTGTTACATCCAAGTTAGTTAGCTAGTAGATACATCCAATTAAGACACAGGTTTGGAGCTACCAACGGCTTTATGCTGGCATTATGGTCGAACATAGACAAAAGTTCGACACAATAATCCCCCTAACTTGGTAGTAGTAGCCCAAATAATCGAGCAACTACTACCTCAACAAATATCGCCCAAACTAAATTTATTTAGGACGACGATTTTGGAGAAAAGCGGGTAAGTCAGCACCACCATTTTGAGGTGGCTGAGGCTTCGGAAAATTCTCACTAGCAGACGATCCTGGTTGTGGCTTGCGCTGTGGGTCTGATGGCGGAGCCGGAACGCGTGGAGCCGCACCAGCTCGTTGTCCACGGTTGAGTGGTTCCGAAATCTCACCTGTGAATCCGGTCGCAATGACCGTAATCCGCATTTCACCCTGCATCTGCGGATCGATCACCGCACCAAAGATAATATTCGCATTTGGATCTACGACTTCGTAAATCGTTTCCGCAGCGGTATTTACTTCGATCAGGGTCATATCGGCACCCCCAGTGATATTCAAGACGACACCTCGTGCACCCTCGATCGAGGATTCTAGTAATGGCGAAGTGATTGCTTGGATTGCTGCTTCCCGTGCGCGTGATTTGCCAGATCCTTCACCAATGCCCATCAGTGCTGAACCTGCATCAGCCATGACTGTACGGACATCGGCAAAGTCAACATTGATCAGTCCAGGAATGGTGATGATGTCAGAAATCCCTTGCACACCAGAGCGCAGTACGTCATCTGCGATCCGGAATGCTTCTTGGACTGGAGTCTGCTCGTTGATTGCCTGTAGCAGTTTGTCATTAGGAATGATAATTAAGGTATCAACTTGACTTTGCAATCCGCTAATGCCTTCCTCCGCCTGGTTCGTCCGTCTTCGTCCTTCAAAGGTAAAGGGACGAGTAACAACTCCGACAGTCAGGGCACCCATTTCCTTGGCAACTTCAGCCACGATCCGTGCGGCACCAGTCCCAGTTCCACCTCCCATCCCAGCAGTGATAAAAACGAGATCGGCTCCTTCTAGAGCCATTGCGATTTCTTCACGAGATTCTTCAGCAGCTTTTTGACCGATGGCTGGGTTGCCACCAGCACCGAGTCCACGAGTGAGTTTTTGACCTAATTGAATCCGTCGCGTCGCATCAGAATGCGATAGAGCTTGCGCGTCAGTGTTCATTGTCCAAAATTCGATGCCTTCGATATCGCTGGCAATCATCCGATTTACAGCATTGCTACCGCCACCGCCAACACCAATTACTTTGATGCGGGCTGCACTGCTAAAAGTGATATCATCGGACATTCGTTCATCCCTTGGTATGGTGTAACCATCTCGGAGTGAGTGGCTTTTGAATCCTGGATAGGAGAGTGGACTGGAATTATTCATGGGCTAGTGATTATTAGAGCTTTTTAAAGCATATTAACCCGCATTGTAGATACTTTTTTAGATTACTTAGGCATGTAGTGTATATATTTTAGATATCATCCGATCGACCTTGGTTTGAAGTAGGGGTAAGTCCTAGCTAGATTACGATTGATGGGTAGACAATCATTGCGCTAGAATATAGAGATTATATGAAAATAATCCAAAGTTGCGAAAATCAGAGGAAACATGCTATTAATGTAACTTAATGTAGCAAGTGCTGCAAGCCCAGCTTTAACCTTAGTTGACGATCGGTGGAGATTTAGGATCGATCGGGTGGAGCTGTAGTTTGGGTAAATCGGGATTTTCTAGATCCAACATTTCTACCTCAGCAGGTGAGGTATGTTTTTGCCAATCACGGAGTCGATCGAGCTGCTGCATTTGACGATCTAACCGAGATTTAGCTCCAACCGCACCAAGTTTTACCTTACCGATCTCAGTTTGCAGGATTAAATTTTGGGAATTACGACAATCAACCATCCCAACTGCGACGGGACTAGGATGAATAGCTTGATAGATTTGAGTCCAATTGGGACATGTGCCCTGCAATGGGAGTAATAGTTGTAACGTAGGTAGAGATCGCCAAACTGTAGGGCGGTAACTAGAAATCGGTAACTCCAAACCGCGTTCATCGATAAAGATTGAGGATTGGGTACTTTCACCCCGCACGATCCGCGCAACTGGGGGAGAATCCTGAATCTGAACCAGCAGACGAGGTGGTAATAACAGTCGATCGATCCTCGCACTGGCGATCGATCCTCGCTCCAGCAATCGTGCTTTCAATTGCTCTGGTGCTAACTCCAGAATTGGCTGCGGGTAGGTAATTGCCAACATCGATCGAATCGTCCGATCGCTGAGATACTGATTGCCTTCAATCTGGACTTGTTCGGGCTTAGAAAGCGTCCAATTAGGTTGAATGACTACCCACACCAACCCAGCTAAAATCCCACTCATACAAACAATTCGCCATAAAGATTTTATGACTCTAATTCGCTGTTGCTGTCGTAATTGACGACGACGTTGGTTTAGCTGTTCTTTAGATGCAGTTTGGTGCACGGGGTTAGGCTCAACTCGACGCTATTGGGGGATAAATTCTGTTTGGACTCGTTGTTTACTGTCACTGCTGACGACGATCGATTGGTCTTGTAGTTTGCCGACTCCACGAGTGCCAGTAAATTTAATCAGTGGACTGATTTGTTGATATACTACGTTACCAGTTCCGACGATCTGTTGGGAAGCGATTTGCCAGAATAATCGATCGGCACCAAGTTTTGCTTGGTTGCGAGTAGATACTCCGCGCGCGTTACCCGTAAGGGTGGCTGTAGACGCTTTGAGATCGAGTTCGCCAGCATTTGCATTGAAGGTGACTGCTTGTTGTTGATGGAAGATGGTTAGAGGTCGATCGGCTGTGACTATTTCTCGTTCCAGATTCCAGATAAATGATTCGCCATTGACTTGAATTAACGGGTTGACGGCATTTAATTGGACTTTGCCTTGCAAATTAATGATTTGGCGATCGAGCGCAGTGGAGAAGCTATTTGCGGTAACTTTGGCGGTAATTTGGTTTCCTTGGTAGCGTTGAATTTGGGTAGATCGATCGCCGATGACGGTTCGATCTTTGACTTGCCAGAGCAGATGCTCCGTTTGCATTGCCAATTGGGGATCGCTAGAAAGTACCGTAATTTTGCCAGACAGATCCATCTGTTGTTTACGGGTGAGGTATTTTCCCTCATTAGCATTAACCTGGAATTTAGGTTGATTTGCTTGAACGCGATCGCGAATGATCAGTAAATCTGCTTTTGGTAGCCATTCTACCTCCTGTCCGATCAGGATCAAATTATTACGCGTTTCTTTGGTGACAACATCGCCACGCAGGATCACTTTTTCGCCTTCTTGTTGTACTTCACCTGTTTTAGCGGCGATCCGCATGATGATTTTACCATCTTGATAAAGCTCGCCATCTAGATTAGTCACCTTGGCACGTTTGCGATCTGGAGTATATACTCCCCGTTTGGCTCGAACTTTCCACAGCGGTTTTCCTTGTTTGTCTACTTGCTCGAAGCTGAGATTGTCTAATTCTAGTTTAGGTTCGATCGTCGTTGTTGGTGTCGGACTCGGTTGAGGCTTTTTGGGAGAACGACAACCCCCGATCCCCAACATCGCGATCGTCAAAATAACACTAATGTAGCGGTATATTTTCATGCTTCGCCTAACTATTAGCGATCGATTGGGGATTTTTAGATCCAATCGATCGCAATTTTCCTAATACCTAATATCTAACACCTAACATCTAAATTAAGTCCAGATTTCAGGAGTTACAGCTAAAATACTCGCATTATTTCGAGGTGTCTTTTGGATCTCTTCTTTGACATTTTCGAGATCGATATATCGATCGGAGACATTGATTAGACTATCACTAGTCATCGATCGAAGACTGACTACTTCTACCCGAACACCTCGATAACTTACTGCATCTACTGCATAAGCAAGATCCCCATCGCCACTGACGAGCACTGCGGTGTCATAAGATCCGACTAGTGCCATCATATCTACCGCAATTTCCACATCAAGGTTAGCTTTTTTGGAGCCATCTGGGAGTTGAACTAAGTCTTTGGCGATCACTCGATAACCATTACGTCTCATCCACAGCAGGAATCCCTGCTGTTTTTCATTAGTGCGATCGACTCCAGTATAGAAGAACGAACGCAACAGTCGAGAACCTCCAGTCAGCCGAGCCAACAGTTTTGTGTAATCAATCTCGATATTAAGCTGTAATGCTGCATAAAATAGATTAGATCCATCGACAAAGATTGCTACTCTCCCACGATTTTCTAAGACTTGCTGGGCTGAAAATATCGAGTTTTCATCATGATTAAAGCTATTCATTTTTATTGAGATTATTATGTTTTTTTAAAAATTGAAAAGGTGAAAAGAGTTGATTTATATATGCGATCCAATCTATGACCAATATTAGCAGACTAAAAACGATTAGTTGGTAATACTGGCGATCTCTAGCTTAGTAAAAATTGGACGTGGTTCACCGAGCAAGTGATTAGCTGTTAGCACCCCCCATTCTAAATGATGTTCCCAATTTTCCACAGCAGAGGCTCCATCAACTGGTAACTCAGACTTATTTAAATTAGTAGAAATATGATTGCCAGTAACAATATCGAAGTCGAGATCGAATCCTAATTGATGGTAAATATCCGTACTAATTTTTGGAACGATCGGCGACAACAGATAAGCCGATAACCGAGCTGACTCTAAAACAGCATATAAAACTTGGGCTAATTCTGAATGTTTTTCTTGTTTAAATAATGTCCAAGGTGCGAGATCGTCTATATATTTATTACTAGAGCGAACCAAAGTTAGAATTGCTTCACAGACATCTCTAAAGGCTAACTTATTGTAAGCGGTATCTACCTCAGCACCTAGTTTTTGACCCAATATTTTCAGCGGATTATCGGGAGAAATATCTTCAGCATTGCAATTTGGTACTCGACCTTGGCAATACTTTTTAGACATATTCAAGGTACGATTGATGAGGTTTCCCAAACTATTTGCTAGATCGGCATTGACAATTTCGACAAAGCGTGATTCATTAAAATCTCCATCCTGCCCAAACTCAATCTCCTTGAGAAAGTAATAACGTAATGGTTCTGCACCGTATCGATCGACTAATGCGATCGGATCGATCGCATTTCCCTCACTTTTACTAATTTTTTTACCATCTTTAGTAAAGTAACCGTGTGCAAAAACGCGCTCTGGGAGTGGTAGTCCTGCTGACATCAACATCGCGGGCCAATACACAGCATGAAACCGTAAAATATCTTTGCCAATCAAATGTAGATTAATCGGCCATCGCTGTAAAGCGTTATCTAGAGTAGGCTCAACATCTGGATCGAGCAATGCTGTCATGTATCCCAGCAGAGCATCAAACCAGACATAAATTGTCTGCTGGGGATCTGTTGGTAATGGAATCCCCCAGTTGACATTGACACGGGAGATGGAAAAATCCTGCAACCCCTGAGCCACAAATTTTAATACTTCGTTCCGCCGACTAGTTGGGAGAATAAAATTTGGGTGTTCGGCATATAGAGCTTCTAGTGGCTGTTGATATTTAGAAAGTCGGAAAAAATAATTACTTTCGTCCCGCCATTCTACCTGCTTGCTAGGATGCAGCGGACAATGCTTGTCGGCGAGTAAATCTCGTTCCTCTTTGAACTCCTCACAGGAGACACAGTACCAACCCTGTTGAGTGCCTTTGTAAATATCGCCCCGATCCCAAACCCGCCTAAAAAACTCATTGACGATGAGCTGATGATTGGGTGCAGTCGTCCGACTAAATCTATCGTATTGGATATCTAGCTTGCTCCACAGAGCATCAAATCGCTCGACGATGCGATCGCAGTGTACTTGAGGTGCTACACCCGCTGCAACTGCCGTACGTTCGATTTTCTGCCCATGCTCGTCAGTTCCGGTAATCAACAGGACATTATGCTGTTTGAGTCTGTGCCATCTGGCGATCGTATCGGCTGCCATCGTGGTGTAAGCATGTCCGATATGGGGAATATCATTAACGTAGTATAGTGGTGTAGTGACAGTAAAAGACTGTTGAGTATTCGTGGAATGATTCATATATCAGTTCAAATGTGGCGGACTCGATTGAATAAAAATTAATCGGGTTAAAGTTACAACCCAAAGCAATCTCAAGCCTGGACTCTAACTAGATTTGTAAGTGCCGCTCCTGAAATTGATAAGCAAAGGTTCATTCGGTAAAGCCCACACTGTGCGCGAGCCAGAGGCTTACGCCAACGCAAACGAGTACAGGACTCCCGTGCAGAATTTTTGACGTGGAGAACTCAATAGTAGAGTGTCGATTAAAGCGTCGTTGGCATCATCTCTGATATTTCCTTGTGCCTTGTGCCTTTGCCATGACAAATCGGATTGGGTGAAGCCCGCATGTCTAATGACCAGCTTACGCCAATGGGAACGAGTTTGCTTTAGCTTTAGCTCTAGTCTCCATCATAAATGAGGTTGCCCAACTTCACTAGCTCTATTAATAATTAATAATTAGTAATTAGTTTCTGCTAGAATAGATTGAGAACTAGGGTAACTAGCTCAATGGTAGAGCATCGGACTCTTAATCCGTTGGTTCCGAGTTCGAGCCTCGGGTTGCCCATCCCCTCAAGCCTCGCCATGTGCGGGGTTTTCGATTTTTCAGCGCTCGTTAATATTTTGTACATCTGGGGTAGACACATCGATTAATCGTGTCTATTGGGGTAAGTTCGGGGTAAAAATTGGGGTAAAATCAAGTACAAGGCTACTATTTTATACCCATGTCTAAGTCACCTGCGGGTACACCGCCGATAAAGTCGCCTATGCGGATATCTGGATTGAAGGGAACCGCAACACCTACGCTGTTCGATCGAAAGCTTACAGGCTGTGGATGTCTGGAGAATACCTTAGAGGCTGTTTGAAAAGTCACAGAGTTAGTAAAAAAGCTTTCAGGGTATAAGCTGTAGATACTTAGTCACAGCACCCTGAAAGAGTAATGAGTAAAGCATACTCCAGTAACCTGACCCAATGGCAATGGGAATTAAT
>JAJAZF010000017.1 GCA_026785875.1 Chamaesiphon sp.
CTGTCGAAATCCGGCCATAATGTATCAGTAACATAGATTTCAGCATATGCCAACTGCCACAACAAAAAGTTACTAATCCGCATCTCGCCACTAGTCCGAATTAATAAATCGGGATCGGGTAAAGCTGCTGTATCTAAATGCTGTGCGAGGATATTTTCATCAATATCAGTAGCCTTAATTAACCCCTCCTGAACCTGAGTTGCAATTGCCTGACAAGCTCGAACAATTTCTTGTCTACCGCCATAGTTGATCGCGACGGTAAATCGGACACCTTGATTGTGCTGGGTAGCATTTTTAGCAAGATCGATCGCATTGTAGAGTGATGGCGTTAAATTTGCTAAGTTACCAACGACCTCTAATTTGACTTCTTCAGAAACCATTTCCGCCAATTCTACCTGAAATAGATTTTCAAATAGTGTCATCAAAAAATCGACCTCCTCCATCGATCTTCCCCAGTTTTCAGTCGAAAAAGCGTAGACAGTCAAAGCCGAAATCCCCCAATCCTTGCAACAGCGGAGGAGATCTTTGAGAGTCTGAGCACCACGCTTATGTCCCATAATGCGGGGAAATCCCCGCTGTTTTGCCCATCTACCGTTCCCATCCATAATTACCGCTACGTGTTGTGGTAGCTGATTGCGATCTAAATCGGTAGGTAGTTCGATGAGACTGGTCGTTTTGGGAGTCATCTAAAGAGTTGTGAGTTATAAATTATGAGTTATGAATTCTCGTGCCGTGGTAAATTCATCAACTATTTGTGTTCTGGCAATTTTAGCAACCGACGACATACCTTGACACTACGAGTAGTTAATTTGCGTCCTAAGCTGCGTAAACTAGGAGTAACAGATTCGCGTTCGCCAATCGTCGGTGTAAACCGAATTTCCAAAAGCTCCTTCAGTTTACTGCTAGTTAGGGGGCGATCGAGTATCCCCGCTTCAGCTAGAGAAATTGACCCCGTTTCTTCGGAGACGACGATACAGACACAATTGTTCGTGCGTTCGGTAATCCCCATCGCTGCTCGGTGTCTAGTTCCTAGTTGTCTAGAAGCAGCCCGCTCGGAGAGTGGGAGGATGACTCCTGCTGACACCACTCGATCGCCGCGAATAAATACAGCCCCGTCGTGTAGTAAAGTTGTATTTTGAAATATTGTTTGGAGCAGCTCCTTTGATAACTCAGCATCTAATTTTACCCCTGGTACGGCAAAATCTCGCTCATCCATCATCTCATTAGTTTCCAGAATCATGAGTGCTCCAGTCCGTTGTTGAGATAGTTCCCTGACTGCATCGACAATTTTGTCGATCGATCGATCTGCATCCAGACTAACTCGGCGTGTCGAGCGGATCGAGGGTAACAGGTTTCCCCGTCCCAATTGCTCCAGAAAGCGGCGAAATTCCGACTGGAACACCACTGATATCGACAGTGCAGCTCCGATGACCAATTTGTCTAGCACAAAGCTCAACAGCCGAAATTGCAGCCGTTCGCCGAGTGCCGCAGCAACCATCAACACAATTAGCCCTCTTACCATCCACAGCGTTCGACGATCTCTGACCGCTAATAACACCAGAAAAGTGAGGGCAATTACTAATCCTAGATCTAAACTTTGACGCAACCAGAATTCTGTAAAGTGGGAATCAAACCCCAGACCCAAAGTCATTGGCAACTCATCCACTACAACCAATTCCTAGATTCTATGCCACATTGGAGTCGATCGACAATTAATTTTAGGGATTATTTATCAGTAGTCCCGATCGATTAGCCAGATCTAGACTGCCCACTAGCCGATAATTGGAATTCCCCTTGCCCAAAATGGCTATGATATGATAAACATCAGCCCCCCGAAATACATTTACGCGATCGGAATCCATAGTTTTAGCCCTAATTCGCTCTACCTGTACATATGACTAGCGGCTATATTCTCATCGGGGCAATGTTAATTCTGGGCGGCATTATCGCTGTGTCTGGAGATCGAATTGGGACGCGGGTGGGTAAAGCGAGATTATCATTATTTAAACTACGTCCGCGTCAAACAGCTACACTGGTGACAATTATCATTGGCACACTGATCTCAGCCTCCGTGCTGACACTGATTTTTGGAGCTAGCGAACAACTCCGGATCGGCGTGTTCGATCTCCAAAAGATTCAACGAAAACTTTCTGATACTAAGGAAAATCTCGCCCGCGCGTTAGAGCAAAAAGATCGAGTCCAGCGAGAGCTAGAAGTAGCTCGAAACGAGCAGCTAGCGGCAAAAAATCTGCTCTCAGGAGTTAATAATTCACTCAAAGATGAGGTGCTAAAACAATCAGTCGCCGCGCAGAACTTCAAAAATACCAAGCAGCAGCTCCAATCCGTCTCCAGTCAGCGCAACGATCTGGTGCAAGAGGTAACGGAAATTACCCGCCAACGCAGCGATCTGACCGCCCAACAGCGGGTAATCTCCACTCAGGTACCACAGATCCAATCGCGAATCGATCGGCTCGAAACAGCGATCTTGCCCCTACAGCAACAACTTGTGAGTACCCGTAGCCAGCGATCTCAACTCCAACAGCAACTCAATATCACTACCGTCCTACCAAATTTAGCTGATAAAGTTCAACGCCTCCAAATCTATGAAAATACTGTCAAAAAAATTGAGCATAATTTGGCGCAACATACTGCCAGATCGATAAGTCTGGAGGCGCAACTACAAACGCAACAAACGGAACTCTCAAACCTAAAAACTCAGCTCGAACAGCTCGATCGAAAACTAGCAGTTCGACAAGCTCAACTTAAAGAAAAGGACAAGCAACATCAAAAGTTAGAGCGAGAGTTTCAAACTCGTGCTATGCAGTTAAAACTTCGAGATCGACAGCTCAAAAAAATCGAGCTGAAAATCAAAACCGATCGACAAGGATTAGCTTCACTCGAACAAGAAGTTAATAATATCGAACAAGAGTATCACAAGATTCGTCAGGGCAATATCCGCATCCTCCGCGATCGAGTTTTAGCAAGTACGATCCTGAAAGCAGATAGCCCAGCAGCCTCAACCACAGCCATTAACAGCCTACTCGCTCAAGCCAATCTTAATGCTCTTCAAGCTACCAATCCCGATGCTGTTGGCAGCAAACAACAGATC
>JAJAZF010000018.1 GCA_026785875.1 Chamaesiphon sp.
ATTAGTTTTCTTGACTTCTTCCAACTCCTCGCGCAACTGTTTGACTGCTACATCCGAGCCGATTTTCTGCTGTACCTTCTGAACCCCTTCATCAGCCATCCGCTTGACGCGTCCGTCGGGACTTTGGGTGGCTAAACCTTGCAGTACACCGATCGCTTTGACGGTTGACATCTGGTTCAAGGCACCAACTACCGATACTTGAGTCAGGAAGAAGGACTCGCGGGAGAGTTCGGCTAATTTCTCGACGATCGTGGTGAGATTTGTCTCTGATTGACCTTGAGAAATCGCGCCAAGGGCACGAATTGACGGCAAACGGAGGGGTTGAGGTACCCCAGGTTTGACGTATTCTAGGATGGTATTCAGGGCTGTGGGTGAATCGGTCATTTTGCTCAAACCGCCGATCGCACCTGCACGGACAACTTCATTCCAGCCAGCGCGGGTATTGAGTACTTCCGTGAGGAGGTTAATTACTTCTTCCTGCTTGTCTTTGAGGCTGGCGGTTGTCATCCCACCGAGGGCGCGACAGGCGGTGGCTTCGACGTAGTAGCTTTCATCTCCTGCTGCGACTAGTTGTTTAATTGCGGCGTAGGTTTCAGGCGTTTTGAGCTTACCCAATTCTTCAACGATCGCGCGACGGACAAAGGCATCTTCATCACCGATTTCGGCAACTAAATTGGTGACAGCCGCATCGAGCTTGATCGTAGCCAATTGTTGGGCGGCTTCGAGTCGGACAGCCCAGAATTCTTCAGTCTTGAGGCATTCGGTGAGAGCTTTGACGGCTTCGAGGTTGCCTTTTTTGGCGATCGCTTCCGTAGCATAGATCCGCGAAATCGGGTCGGGATCTGACTTGAGCTGGGCTTTGAGTTCGGGTAAGGGGTATTCGAGCGTAACGGTTTTTAAATAGTTATTGCCGACATCAAAGCTGATGAAATCGGGTTTAGTTTCGAGCGGGAAATAGAGAACTTGTTCTTTTTCATGGACGCGAATTTTGGTAACTTTGACATCAGCAACACCGTCTTTGACATAACCAAAACCGATCGGGATTTTTAGATCGAATAAGTCATTTGTGAGGGTATGAATCCCCTCTTTGGCTTGAGTTTGAGTAACGGTAAGTTTGGCAAGCTTACTATCACCGTCCCAACTATAGGCAACTTTAAAGTCTGGGTGTCCGCCGCGATAGACATATTGGTCGAATAAGAAGGCTAAATTTCGTCCGGTTGATTTATCGATCGCGCGTAAGAGATCGATCGTTTCGACAGTTTTGTGCGCGTTATCGTTGACGAATGTATGCACGAATCGATCGAATAACTCATCGCCTAATTCTGTCCGAATCATGTGATAGACACAAGCACCTTTTTCATAGATGTGTCGATCGTATAACTCGATCGCTTCCCGATAGATATTAGTCACGATCGGACGGCGATATCGATCGCTATCTTCACTCAGATAACTTTGGGCTTCACCGAGTAAATAATAGGCTGCTTCGTCCTTATCATACTCATGTTCCGTCCACAATACCTCACAGTAAGAAGCCATCCCTTCCTTGATCCAAGCGTGCGACCAATGTTTAATCACGACTAGATCGCCGAACCATTGGTGAGCCAGTTCGTGAGCGACTAAACTCTCAGTATTAAAGTTATCTAAAGATGCCCGTTCGTCGAGTAAACATCGATCTGTCAATAGTGTTGTCGAAGTATTTTCCATCCCGCCAAAGATAAAATCATCTACACACACTTGGGCATATTTAGGGAATGGATAAGGATAGCCAAACTTCTCACTGAAGAACTCAATCATCCGAGGAGTTTTACCCATACTTAATTTAGCTTGTTCTTCCCGTCCTTTCTCGACATAATAAGTAACAGGCTTACCATTCCAGCTATCGGCGATTTCGGCAAAACGACCAACCGCCAGCGTCATCAGATAAGTAGGATGAATCTCCTGCTGCAACCAGTGATAAATCTTATCGGTGCCAACTGTTTCGGTGCCAACTAATTCACCATTAGAAACAGCGATAAAATCTTCAGGTACCCGCACCTTGATTTCCGATGTTGCTAATTGCCCAGGATAATCAAAACAGGGGAACCAAAAGCGCGAATCTTCATCTTCACCCTGCGTCCATACCTGAGTCGGTTTATCGGGATAATCTGCATCCGGCTGAATAAAATATAAACCCCGTTGTGGTTTATCCACCCCATAATTGATGACGACTTTTAATAACTTTCCCGCTACCACATCGAGCTTTACCGGAATATGTAGCAGTTCGCCATCATAATTAAACTCGTGACTAATGCCGTCAATCTCCACACCCTGAATATTGAGATTTACGGCATCCAGCGTCAGCGACTCAATCCCACTTCGCACGGGATTTAGTTGAATCGTGCAACTACCTGAAAAACTTTGATTGGGGATATCTAGAGTCAAATCCAGACAAATATGCTCTACTTGTCCGGGTCGATCGGGATTATAATGAGGGCGCGAACCAGGTAGTTGAAAGGATTTGTGTCCGTTACTCTCATCGAGATGGCTGTAAGGCATAATTAGAATCTATAATGCTGTTTTTGGATATCTAAGGCTTATCTTAAATTATGACTCTCAAAGACTTAGAATCCCAGCTACTAGCCTTGACACCTACCGAAAAAGAGCGCGTTATCCAATTATTGACGCACAGCTTGGTGAGTATCCAGCCAGAAATTGCCCAACCACCAGAAATTAGCGGCGGTGAAGCCCGCCTCGCCAATACCCAGATTGCCATCTGGGAGCTAGTCAATGCCCAGGATCTCGGCTGTAGCGATCGAGACTTGCTTGAGATGTATCCCCAGCTTACAGAGAGCGATCTAGCCACCGCCTGGGATTATGCCGAAACCCATCCTGAAGAGATCGCCCAAGCCCTGCGGGACATTGATGAGTAATTCCTAGTTTTTAAAAACGGATTAATTTCACTTGGGTGACGATGGGCTAATGCAGTATCAAATTGTAATTTACCCCTGCAAAGAAGTAGGGTGGGCAATGCCCACGAGCTAAAATCGATACAGAGCAAGTATTTTAATACTAATAAATCTCCGCCGAGCGATTTTAGCTCGATTATTTCTTCTAGGGTGAGGATATTATATTTTATCGGTGATAATTATGTTCGATCGAATATATTGCTATATATAGCAACAGCCAAGGCTGTTAGGACGTAAACTAGAGTAGGTACCTCACTAGTATTTCAGCAATGTCAAAACCTTACAGTTACGATTTTCGTAGAAAGGTAATTGAAGCAATTGAGTTAGATGGGCGCAAAAAATGCGAAGTAAGTGAAGTCTTTAATATTAGC
>JAJAZF010000019.1 GCA_026785875.1 Chamaesiphon sp.
CTACCTACCAAAGCCGATACCTTCGTGTTTGAGTATCATCAGTGGCTGAATAATTTTCAAGCCGATCCTTTCCCAGGGCAAACTTTTGAGCCAGCGTTATCTACAGAGCAACTACTCGATCGCTATCATAGTCATACGGAAGATTGTCACAGTTGCAGTACTGCCTGGAAAAATCTTAAAACCGCTAAACAGGCGATTGTTGTTATTTCCCTCATCGCCTGGATAGCTACGACGATTTTAGCTCTAGTTGGCGGTGAAAATGCCCTAGAGCCAGCCTTAATCTCGATCGGCATAGTGGTAGTTGGGGCGATCGCCTGGGGGGTCTGCGATCGGCTGCTAGTCAAGCTAGAGCGCGGGGAACGGATTCCTGCCCGCAATCGGAAGTAGATATCAAGAAACCCGACTTCTACTAGAAGTCAGGTTTCTGTCAGCACTAATCAACTTGTACGGCTTTTACGTCAACTGGAGCATCCTCAACAGTTGTCGGTTGTTTATCGGCTCTAACATTTTGGGACTGCAATTTTTCCTTAGCGATTTGTGATACTTCAGCAATCAACAAAGAGATGATAATACCATCATCGAGCCAACCAATTATCGGAAAAACATCGGGAGAAATATCGATCGGACTAACAAGATATAGCAGAGATCCAGCTACTACCCACCACCGATATTTAGGATTACGTAGCAAATCGCGATACCAGTTATAAATCGCTTGGATGGAAAAGTTCATATTGGTTTCCTTGAGCTATTTCTGAGCTATTTACATCATGTCAGATTCCCAAAAATTTGATAGGTGTGGAAAACTGATATTTTTGTCGTGTCGTCCACACCTGGTTAGGCTTTAGGCTCTACTCTAAGGGTTTAGGTTGCAAGTTTGCGGGCTTCTTTAATCATGGTAATCAGAACTTGGTGAGCGTCTTCGGAGTCGGTAAGTTCTCGATCAAATGGAATCCGAAGGCTGACGGTGTTACCATCGACTTGAGCAGTCAGGTCCATCCCTAAGGGATCGATCGCACTCATGGCGGCTGTCTGGGCGGCTGGGGACTTACCGTAGAAATGGGCGTAGGTGAGTACTGCGGCGGCATGATCGTCATTCATGTGTTTGCAGATACGATCGCTAATTTCTGGAGTAATTGGATCTGCCATAGTGAGTTTGTGGATTGGCTAAAAAATATATCTCGATCGTACCGCAAACAGAGATCTCCCGTCTGACTAGAAACCAGAATTGCTAGTGGATTGTCATTTTTTTTAGTAGCTCGATGTTCTAGAGGAGAGCCTACCCTTCGACAAGCTCAGGGCAACGCTTGTGATGTTGGCGTAGCCTTGCCCTTGGCATTGTGTAGTCGAATTACAAGCGTTGCCGATAGCGTCTAACATGAGAAGGAGTGCAAAAGTTAGCCGAATACATGAATAGTAACTCTCATCCCCTCCACAGATTATTAGCCTATGGGCAACAATATCGCGGGGAAACTTGGCAAGCAGCCATTTCATCAATTTTTAATAAACTGTGTGATGTTGCTCCAGAAATCTTGATTGGGATGGCTGTCGATGTCGTTGTTAAAAAACAAGACTCTTTTATCGCTACATTAGGGATTCGCAATGTCGAACAACAATTAATCGTTCTGACGATGATTACTGTCGTCATCTGGATCTTGGAATCATTATCTCAATATGTTTATACCAATCTATGGCGCAATCTCTCCCAAAAAATTCAGCACAATCTCAGACTCGATGCCTATGGACACATTCAACAGTTAGATCTGGCTTACTTTGAAAACCAAAGTACTGGTAATCTGATGGCAATTCTGGGCGATGATATCAATCAGCTAGAGCGATTTTTAGATGTTGGGGCTAATGAAATTATTCAAGTAGTTACTAATGCGATCGTTATTGGTGGAGTATTCTTTGTACTAGCACCATCACTGGCTTGGTGGTCGATCGTCCCGATTCCACTTATTATTATTGGCTCAATTTTATTTCAGAAAAAACTTGCACCTTATTATGCCAATGTCCGCGAAAAAGTTGGCTTATTAAATGGGCGACTGGCAAATAATTTAGGCGGGATTACGACGATCAAAAGTTTTACTACCGAATCTTATGAACTCGATCGAGTCCGCGCTGATAGCGAAGCATATCGTCAGAGCAATCGTCGGGCTATCAAAGTTAGTGCGGCATTTGTACCGTTGATTCGGATGGCTGTTCTCTTCAGCTTTACGATGACACTGCTACTCGGCGGATTTGCGGCTGTGAATGGTCAATTAGGTGTAGGTAGTTACAGTATCTTGATCTATCTTACTCAACGGTTATTATGGCCGCTAACGCGCTTAGGTGAGACATTAGATCTCTACCAAAGGGGGATGGCTTCAACCAATCGGGTGATGGACTTATTAGATACACCGATCGCGATCGATTCTGGTAGTCTATCTCTACCACATGTACGCGGCGAAATCGAACTAAAAAATGTGACTTTTGCTTATCCAGATCGATCGACTGTCATCAAAGAACTATCACTAAAAATTCCTGCCGGACAAACAATCGCGATCGTCGGTGCCACAGGTTCGGGCAAAAGTACGTTAGTAAAACTCCTCCTGAGACTCTATGAAATTCAGTCGGGAGAGATTACTTTAGATGGACTTAACATTCACGATCTACATCTAGCCGACTTACGCAGATCGATCGGATTGGTTAGTCAAGATGTATTTTTGTTCCACGGTTCGGTGCGAGAAAATATTGCTTATGGTAGTCCCGATGCAGATCTAGCATCAGTGATCGCCGCTGCCAAAATTGCCGAAGCTGACGATTTTATCGATCGATTACCAGAACGTTACGACACAATTGTCGGGGAAAGGGGACAAAAATTATCTGGGGGACAACGCCAACGAATTGCGATCGCTCGTGCGGTTTTAAAGAACCCACCAATTTTAATTCTAGATGAAGCTACATCGGCGGTAGATAATGAAACTGAAGCAGCAATTCAAAGATCGCTCGATCGAATCACACTCGATCGGACTACAATTGCGATCGCTCATCGTCTCTCGACGATCCGCAATGCCCATCAAATTTATGTGATGGAACAGGGACAATTAGTCGAAGCTGGTACTCATGATGAGTTATTAGCTCTTAATGGCATCTACGCTGGATTATGGAACATTCAACAAAATGCTAGGGTAGCCGCTCGATGACACGATCGCAATGCGATAAGGGCTGATTTATCGAGATCGTCCAAGCAAGATCGAGTAGGGGCAATTCATGAATTGCCCCTACCCGCTCTAATTAGGGCATTTAACACCCATCTTTAACAGCACTACATATAGTCTGGCATTGCCTCAGCAGTGTCTTTCTTGGAGCCAAGCAGATCGAGACTATCAACTTTGATTACTGGACGAGAACGCTCGGTACCTGTGGCTCTGTCTGTCCAGGTTTCGATCTCTAAAGAGCCTTTAACCCCGATTTGGCTGCCTTTTTTGGCATAGTTTGCAGCAATTTCGCCAGTTTTACCCCAAATTTTGAGATTAAACCAATAAGGCTTATCTTCTGGATTTTTACTACGACGATCGACCGCTAGTACTACATTACAAACACATTTCCCCGAACCTTCAAACCATTTAATTTCTGGCTCGACACCAACTCTACCAACCAGATGGACAACATTAAGACTCATAGCAAATAGTAGTTATGTACTTTGTACCTTATTTTAACTCAAAACGGCGATCGCAGTACCCATGATGGCGGGTTTTAGACTAGTGGGTGCGTTAGGCTGGCGCGACAACACACACCCTATAGGTTTACAGCGATCTCGCTCTCAAACAGTTTTAACTAAAAATACTATCGAAGAACTCGATCGATTCTTGTAACGATCCAATAAAGGTATCGATTTCCGCTTTGGTATTGTAGAAATACAAACTTGCTCGTGCTGTCGATTGAGCCTTGATGAAGCGGTGTAATGGTTGGGTGCAGTGGTGTCCGGCGCGGATGGCAATTCCGGCTTGATCTAACATGGTTGAGAGATCGTGCGGATGAACTTCTCCAGCCGTAAAAGCGGCTAATGCTGCACGTTCTTTTGGTGGTTTTGGCCCATAGATTTTTATTTGAGGAATTTGCATCAATTTCTCAAATAGATAGGTGTTTAATTCTGCTTCATAAGCATGAATTTTATCCATTCCAATGTTAGTTAAATAATCTACCGCAGCACCTAAAGCGATCGCTTCAGCAATTGCCGGAGTACCAGCTTCAAACTTATAAGGCAAGTCTGCATAAGTAGCATTTTCCAGAAATACATCGGCGATCATTTCTCCTCCACCCAGAAAAGGTGGCATCGATCGCATCAGATTTAATTTACCATACAAGAAGCCAATCCCAGTCGGACCGCACATTTTATGTCCCGATACCGCCATCCAATCACAATCTAAATCCTGAACATCCAAAGGCATATGTGGCGCACTTTGGCAAGCATCAACCAATACTTTCGCCCCGTATTGATGAGCCAGAGCCGCAATCTCTTTGACAGGATTAATACAACCTAAGGTATTGGAAACATGGACTACTGATACTAGTTTAGTTTTTTCATTTACTAGTGATTGATAGTGACCAAAATCAAATTCTTCGTCAGGTGTGAGTTGAACGAACTTGAGCCGAGCACCTGTTTTTTGAGCGACTAATTGCCAGGGAATTAGATTGCTATGATGCTCCATCACTGTCAGAATGACTTCATCACCCCGCTGAAGATTGCTCAATCCCCAACTATAGGCAACTAAATTAATCGCTTCGGTAGCATTGCGGGTGTAGATAATTTCTTGCTCTGAAGCTGCATTAACAAATTTAGCAATCTTTGCTCGCGCACCTTCA
>JAJAZF010000020.1 GCA_026785875.1 Chamaesiphon sp.
CGGCTTTAACCAGGCGCGTTGCCCGAATTTCGGCTAATGTCGAATGTGGTTCTGGCTGTTGGGGCGACTGTTGCTTGGACATATTACATCGATCTAGGCTGGAATCTTTATTCTAAGCCCTATCGCCTGTGTGTTATCGCTCCTTAGCAATATTCACTGATATCTTCACCGCATTCGTCTGCGAGATAGCACATTGCTTTGAACCGAAGCATGACAACTTCCTCATACAGCGGGTTGAGTTTGCACATCGGCGGAATATGTAGCAGCGTACGTCCAAATAAGTTGAGATCTCGTTCAAACGGGCATTGAGAGGGGATCAGTTTACAAAGCTGGTGGGCTAAACGGGGATTGGAAATCTTGAGATTGTCCAACCAGCTCCGCAGCGGCTTTAGGGGATCGAATTTTGGTAAATGCAGAGAATTGATGGTTTCTTTCGACATTACTCTAGTTGCGAGCAAACGAGCAAGCTTTGATAGATTAGAACCCATAATATTTAGAGGTATCAATGGTATCAATGAGATTACTATTAATGACGTTGTTACTGAATGGAATGTTCATCTAAAGATAAACTACACACATGCTCAAGCTATTTCTGGACAGAACGATCGGACTTGGCAGTATTTGGGCTTTGGCATCTAGCTACCAACCGAGATTATTGCTCAGAGCGCGGACTACTAACATCATGTCTTAGTCGATCCTGTGCTGACAACTGTAAATCTACTGTAATATTCTAACGCACTTATTCTTTATCTAAGCGTATTTTCGAGCGCGTTTTAAACATATTTTTAAGCTAAGTTTTATGTGTCGATCGATACAGTTTTATCTTGGAAAATTTCAATTATTAAGAAATTGCGATCCCCGACTAGTTTCTCTTAAATCTCATACCTTTTGAGTAGGATGAAGGCTCGATCTATACTCGTTTGCGGCTTTGGTGTTAGGAACGATCGAAGGCACCAGCAATATAGTCAATCAATAGCAACCGCTCTCCAGTAGGGACTGTCATGGCGTGGAGAGGTGTACCGACGATCGATTGGCGCATTGGTTGATAGCGGACGATGGCTACATCAAAGCGACAGGGATAGTCGGCAAGGTGTGGATATTTGGCTAAAAATAGTTCGGCTGTGGTGAGTATTTTGGCTTGTTTCTGGGGCGTAATTGCAAGTAATCCATCGGCATCCCAATTCGATCGATTGCGGGTTTTGACTTCGATAAATAGCAGGACATCAGATTCGATACCAATGAGGTCGATTTCGCCGCTACGCCATCGCCAGCGGTGATGTAGGATCTTTCCCCCACAGCTAATTAGCCACTGGGCAACAACTTCTTCACCTTGTTTGCCAGTGTTCATGAAATTAGTTGAGAGTTGAGAGTTGAGAGTTGATAGCGAAGAAATTGCGATGATGCAAAGTCCGCCTACGCAGGCTAATATGTCAGTACAGCTTTAGGCGGACTTTGCATCACTAGTCACGATGTCAATCGTAGGCACTTCCATCGGTAGCAACTTGGGTTAATTAAATCAGACTTTTGAATAAATGAATACCGTCGGCGTTGCCGAGCAGAGGATCGGCGGCGCGTTCGGGGTGGGGCATCATGCCGATGACGTTTTTGGCTTCATTGCAGATACCTGCGATATTATTCAACGAGCCGTTGGGATTGATGCCAGCATAGCGAAATAATACTTGTCCGTTGGATTCTAATCGATCGAGTGTGTCGGGATCGGCATGATAGCAACCTTCACCGTGAGCGATCGGGAGATTAATTGTGGGGGTGTTAGAATAGCCCTGTGTCCAAATTGAATCGGTATGCTCGACTTGAAGTGGCACCCGATCGCAAATGAAGTGTAGATCGCGATTGCGTACTAGTGCCCCAGGCAGCAATCCAGCCTCAGTGAGTACCTGAAAACCATTGCAAATACCTAAGACATATTTACCCTGCTCGGCATGGGCGATGACTTGTTTCATAATTGGTGAAAATCTGGCAATCGCACCACAGCGCAGATAGTCACCATAACTAAATCCACCAGGAATGACGACGACATCTACGTCGTGTAAGTCGGTTTCTTCATGCCAGATCGTACGGGTGGGCTGTCCGAGCAGATCGCGGGTAACGTAGACTACATCGCGATCGCAGTTAGAGCCAGGGAAGACAATTATTCCGAATTTCACAATGATGAGGGAGGGGTGGAGAGTTGACAGTTGACGGTTGATAGTTGACAGCTTGCACTGTTGGCGTTAGCCTTGCCCTTGGCAATGCGAAGCCGTTGGCATAGTGTTGACAGCTTGCACTGAGCGAAGCCGAAGTGTTGACAGTTAGGCAAGATTTGATACTCTATTCCCTATTCACCGTCGTCTAATTCAATTCGATAATTCTCAATTACGGGATTAGCAAAAAGTTGGTCGCACATGCGATCTAGTTGAGTGTGTGCTTGGGCTTCATCTGTGGCACTGAGATTGACTTCGATGTATTTGCCGATGCGGACACTCTCAACATCGGTGTAACCCATGTGTGCTAAACCAGACTGGACTGCCGTACCCGCAGGATCGACGACAGAGGGACGAAGTGTGACGTAAATACGAGCTTGATATTTTTGATTCAATGGAACCCCTCAACTTTGCGATAATTTAGATGTACAGCGATCGTAGCAACTTAAATCTACTTAATACCATCACCAATTGTAAACTAGTACTAACCTCGGCGGTCATTTGTGTTCCGATCTCCCTTGTCAGGTTGGTATTTATAGTTATTTATCAAATCGGGTATTTCTGGCTAGGGTATTTACAACAGCTCTATCCGCGCCTAACTCAAACCCAAAACCTTTCTCAGCCAAGCACAAACCTCGCCCAACCAGCACCCCGATTGCTATGAAATCCGATCGAACTCGCAGCCAAGAACGTATTCTACAACTCCTTCAGCAATGCGATCGCGCACTTTCCGCCCAAGATATCTATGTCGAACTGCGGACAGGATCTCAAGCAGTAGGGCTAGCCACGGTTTACCGTGCGTTAGAGAGTCTAAAATTGGAGGGCAGCGTTCAAGGTCGCACATTACCGACAGGCGAATCATTGTATAGTTGTGTCCAAGCAGATAGACATCATCTGACTTGCTTGCACTGTGGCGAGTCAATTGCGATCGATGAGTGTCCAGTCGAACAATTAGAACAAAAACTAGAATCACTCCATCAATTTAAAATTTATTACCACACTCTTGAATTTTTTGGAGTATGTTTGACTTGTGCGCCGACAGAAGTAGACAATAACCTCGAACGCGATCGAGTCATTCATTTACATCACCATCACAGCCATGATTGATTTACTCACATCTTGTACCAATGCACAGGGATATTAACTACCACTCGTGGGTATCCATCGAGGGCACCCCTAACGGTGAATTGGATCCTGGTACAAGCTCTTAATTTAATTACTAGCAGGGGTTTAATTTCCCCTCTCCTCCTTCGCCCTTTCTAAACAGGAATCTGCATGACTTTTGAGAGTTTCATGAATTCGATTGGTGTTGCCGACCCGTACGGACGCGGGTGGTTATCTGTGGTGATAACTTTTATGTTTGCGTGGATAGTCACCTATTTATTTATTCCTAAAGTCCGCACTTTTGCCCTAAAAGTCGGTTGGGCAGACGAACCCAACGCCCGTAGACTCAATCAAGAACCGCGCGCAAATGCTGGGGGCTTGGCGATTTATACAGGGGTAATTGCCGCAATTATTTTAGCAGGATGTCTCGCGCCGATCGTGCTGGCAAAAGTACAGGTGGCGATTTTAGCGATCTTACTCGGCGGCTCGGTACTAGTAATTATCGGGTTTATCGACGATCAATACAAACTACCGCCACTATTTCGGCTGCTCGTCCAGATATTGACAGCACTACTACTGGTCGTCTGTAATATCCAAATCCACATCGGTTACTTTGGTGCGCCCATTGATGGGATTTTGTCAGTCATTATCACCGTGTTATGGATTGTCGGAATTACCAATGCTGTCAATTTGATGGATGGGATGGATGGTTTAGCTGGAGGAGTGAGTTTCATTATTGCCATGACTCTGTTGGCGACATCCGCTCAATTTGAAGTTAGAGCCGCTGCTACATTGATTTCGGCGGGAGTAGCTGGGGCAGCTTTGGGCTTTTTGCGTCACAATTACCACCCATCACGGATTTTTATGGGGGACGCTGGAGCTTATTTCCTGGGCTACGTATTGGCAGCTACTAGTATTCTCGGTAATGGCAAGGTAACGACGGTGACTTCACTGATCCCGATAGTGCTATTGTTTCTCGTACCTGTTGTAGATACGAGCCAAGTGATTATCAAACGGTTACTATCGGGGCAGAATCCACTTAGTACCCCTGGGAAAGATCACCTTCACCATCGACTATTGGCGCAGGGATTTTCGCAAAGACATTCAGCCTCGATCTTGTGGGGAGTTACCTTAGCTGGGGGCATTATTGCCATGCGGATGCAAGGGATCAGACAGACAGCGATCGCGGTGACGGCTGTAGGGATTGCACTACTGTTAATCTTGACAGTCTGGCTCCGGCTGCGAGCGATCGTTAAGTCTCCAGATATTTCAATCCCTCATCCAGAGGAGAAACAATAAAATTAGGTTTTAGGTTTTAGGTTTTAGGTTTGGGGTGTCTGACCATTAGTTCGCTATTGTGACGCGGAAGACGGAAAAGATAAAGATCGGTCTAAACTAGTATATATTCGGTTGAGTGGTATCGATTTATGGCAGATAAAAATCGTGGGACATTTATTGGGGGCATGTTAATCGGTGCGGCAATCGGGGCTGTCACGGGACTATTAGTAGCTCCATGTAAAGGGCGAGACACGCGCAAGATTTTGAGCAAAACTGTGACAGCAGTACCACAAATGGCCGAAGATATTTCTAGTAGCGTTCAACTTCAAGCCGATCGGCTCTCGACGGCGGCTAGCGATCGCTGGCATGATACACTCGATCGACTGTCCACGGCGATCTCTGCGGGAATTGTTGCCAGTCAATCCGTGCGGGAACCAAGTATATCCGAGCGTTCTAATACTAATGCGGTGGATAAGTAATCCACAACTAGCCACTATCAACTATTAACTATTCTCTAATTTTGACCCTCATCGACCCGTTGCTGCTCTTAGGATGCTCGATTCTACTTGTTGCTGTTAGTTTGACAGCACTATTAGTTGCTGCCTTCCCAGCGATTCAAGACTTGTCTCGTGCCGCTCGGAGTGCTGAAAAGTTATTTGACAGGCTCGATCGAGAATTACCCCCTACGCTCGAAGCAATTAGACTAGCAGGACTAGAATTGAGCGATCTCACTGAGGAAATGTCTCAGGGAGTACAGAGTGCATCGGCGGTAGTGCAGCAAGTCGATCTGAGTCTCACACAGTTCAAAAAACAGGCAGGAAGTGCCCAAGTCAATACTCGGAGTATATGGGTAGGTGTAAGGGCTGCTTGGCAAACGTGGCGACGAGGTGAATCCGATCCTAGTCAACAGATCTCTGCTGCAAATCCACTCTCAATTCCACGTCGTTATCTAGCTCCAGACTTACTTCAACAGGAGCGGGATTCAGATCTTCGAGATTCAATCGGCGAAGATGATGGTTAGATGCGATCGTGAATCTATTTACATAACCATAAAAAAATTGCTAAGGATATCTATACCCTTAGCAATATCTACTTTACCTGCAAGCAATTGCAGTTTGTTGGCTCTACTTAATTGGGCAATTTAGAGATTACCAGATTGAGCTAATTTATCCTTGAGTTCTGCCAATTTTCCAGCCCAGCGGGGATCGGGTTGGAAACTTTCAGTACTGGTAGTGCTAGTGCTGACATTGTTACTGGTACTAGTCTTAGTACCCTCCTTGCGACCACCTTTTTTGGCACCACCAGCACTACTGCGGCGAGGAGTGCTAGTAGGGGTAGCAGGAGTAGCACTAGCACTGTTCTTGTTACTTAAAGTAGGTTTCGGGACGTTGCTAGGTTCTCTAGGAGTAGGTTCATTATCGCTCTCGCCATCTTCATCTTCTTGTCCTTTGGCTTTGGGTAAAGCTTTTTCGATTTTGATGGGTGTCTCTTGGAACATCGCACCGTTGTACTTCTCGATGATTTGGTCTGCTTGTTCGTCAGTCTCGACAGTGACAAAGCCAAATCCACGACATTTACCAGTCTTGCGATCTTTAATGACTTTAACAGAAACTAAGTCGCCAGCTTCAGCAAAAACGGTTTGGAGTTCATCCCGCTCTACATCAGATTTTGGTAAGTTGCCCACATATAAACGAATAGACATATAGAAATTCCTCCAGACTGGAATTAAATTAGCTTGCTTGCAGGATTTCCCTGGGGGGATTGCCTCAATTTTAGGTATGTAAAAAACTGCCGAAGAAGTGTCCTAATATTTCAAATTATCACAGTCGATCGAACCTCAGCGAGAATTTGGAGTAGCAAAATAGCTACTCATCACTGCTGAACCATCGATGCTGTAATTTGAATCCGCAGATACAATCTCTATCTCCTCGGCACTGTAACTTAATGTTTATTTACAAATTTTATTACACCCCTACTTAAACTATCACGTCTAGGTAGAGGAGATCGATGTATTGACGATCGATAGTTAAATTAAAAGGTGGGTACTACCCACCTTCTACAGATTATTCAAGAGAATCGCTGCTCGATCGATCGTATTATCGATCGAACTTAATGATTAGACCCGTTCTTCACTCCGATAACCACCACGGTTGTCGCGGCTATCGCGGCTGTCGCGCTCGTAGCGACTGCTTTCATTGCGAGGGGCACTGTCACGACGATCGTAACGACCACCGCCGCCACCGCCACCACTGCGGAGAACTGGTTTGCCACCAGCACCACCGCCGCCACCACCACCGCCACGACGGTCGCTACCACCGCGAGGTTTGAAGCTATTGGAAGAACGTTCGCGCTCTTGTTGTTGTTGTGGTTCTTCCATATCTAGCCATGCGGGGCGAGTTTGGTCGTATACCAATTGAAGTGCTGCTGCTGCGACGGTATGAATGTCGTATTCTTCGCTCATTTTGGCGATAATTGGCAGGAAGGAAGCTACCCGTTCGCCGGATAGAGCCTCTTGTACCTTACCCTGAATCTTATTGACATGGGACGCTTCTACTTGAGCGCGAGTCGGGATTTGACAGACAGTTAGGGACTGTTTGACACGACGTTCGATCGCTTGTAGTTTACGACGATCGAGGGAGTGAATCAAGGAGATTGCTACTCCTTCTTTACCCGCACGACCTGTCCGACCGATCCGGTGAATGTAGTTTTCGACACTATCGGGTAGGTCGTAGTTGATAACGTGGCTGAGATGATCGACATCTAGACCGCGTGCAGCAATATCTGTTGCGACGATCCAGCGTACTTTATCACCACGGAATCGTGCTAATAGACGTTCCCGTTGAGTTTGAGTCAGGTCGCCGTGATACTCATCTGCGCTGTGTCCGGCGGATTGGAGTTGGCTGGTGAGTTCTGCTGCTGCTTTACGAGTCCGAACAAAGATAATCGCTGATTCTGGTTGTTCGAGTTCGAGAATAGGTTGCAGAGCTTGGGCTTTAGTCCAACCGCGTGGGATGAAGTAAACCTGTTGCTGAATTTTGGAAGGTGCCGCTTTGACTTGATCGACTGTAACGGTCACAGGAGATTTGAGGAAGCGGTTGACCAATGAGCGAATTGGGGGTGCCATCGTCGCCGAGAAGAAGGCTGTTTGGCGTTCGGTGGGCAATTTGCTCAAAATCAGTTCGATGTCGTCGATGAAGCCCATACTGAGCATTTCATCAGCTTCATCGAGAACCAACCATTCGACTTGTCCGAGGCGGAGATGACCGCGATTGATCAAGTCAATCACGCGTCCAGGTGTACCGACAACGGCAGCTACACCGCTTTCTAAGCGACGAATCTGAAGGTCGATCGCCTGTCCGCCATAGACGGTCAAGATCGGGGAGCGACGCTCGTTACCACCCAAGAAGGTTTTCATCGCAGCCGAAACCTGCATTGCTAACTCACGGGTAGGAGTCAGTACCAAGGCTTGAACGATCGGACGCTGCCAATCCAAACGCTCGATCATGGGCAGTGCAAAAGCAGCAGTTTTACCCGTTCCTGTTTGGGATTGTCCGACTACATCTTTGCCGGATAGAAGATAAGGAATGGCTTGCTCTTGAATATTGGTTGGTTCAGTAATCCCCAGTCCTTCCAGTTGTGTAACGATATGGTCGGAAAGTCCAAGGCTAGAGAAAGAAACGGTCATAATTTGTAGTTAAGTGGATCGGTATGATTTGATGTCGAAAAGTTAGGAGCTAATCTTTAGGAATTCATCAGTAGATAAACCGGGGAAAACATCGTACCCAATATTTAAACCATTCAGTTTGGGGATGTGTGAGAATTAACTGTAATTCTGCACCAATAAAAGCAATACTAAATAGTTACAGAATGTTCGCATCACTTGCGAGGCGGAGATTCTGTCGTGAATTGTTGTCGAATAATCGGTCTTTATACTGAGTTCTAGCGTCTTCGCTCCAATCCAAAATTTAAAATATATTTAGATTTTGAATTTAACAGTTGTCTAGTTAGTAGCGACTATATTATCATTTTAATACCAAAACTGAAAGCTTGGCATCGCCGGATAACCGATCGCTGTTTACTGTTTACTGATAGACGATCTCGCCGTGGAGATCGTAATGGTCGGCTGCGTGAATCTTAGCGGAAACAATTGACCCGAGGCGGGCACTCCCACTAACATACACTAATCCGTCCACTTCTGGTGCAAATCTTGCAGATCTGCCTACCAACAACCCGGAATCGGGATGCTCCTGTTCGATCAGGACATCCACGGTTTTACCGATTTCACCTTGATTACGGCGGAGTGAAATTGGTTGTTGCATCGCCATGATGCCGTCGCGTCGCTCGTCCATCACTGCTTGTGGCAATTGATGGGGCAAGGTAGCCGCCGGAGTTCCATCCTCTGCGGAGAAGGTAAACACCCCAACATGATCGAATTCATGCCGTTGCAAGAATGCTTGGAGATGTTGGTAATGAGCGTCGGTTTCTCCAGGGAATCCGACAATCAGTGTTGTCCGCATGACTGCATCAGGGAGATCTGTTTTGAGTTGCTCGATGATGCGATCGTTTACCTGTCCTTGCCACGGGCGATTCATGGCACGGAGGATTTCAGGATGGGAATGCTGTAATGGTAGATCTAGGTAGGGTAAAACATTCGCTGTTTCCTGCATGGCTGCGACTACCTTGGGTGTTAACCCTGTCGGGTAAGCGTAGTGCATCCGAATCCACGGAATGTCTACTTTGCCCAAAGCGCGCAGGAGTTCGGCTAGTTTAGGTGTACCATAGATGTCAATCCCATAGTTGGTGGTGATTTGGGAGATTAGGATTAGTTCCTGTACGCCTTCATCTGCCAGTCTTTGAGCTTCGGCAACGATCGATTCGATCGTGCGGGAACGCTGTTTTCCGCGTAAGTGCGGAATGATGCAAAAAGCACAAGCATAATCACACCCTTCGGCTACGCGCAGATAAGCGACACCCTCAGTCGTCGTCCGATAGCGGGGTGTGTGTTCGTCAGCGATGTATGTTGGTTCTGGGCTGATTTCTACTACCCGTTCGCCGCCACGACTGCGTTCGATCACATCGACGATTTTGTGATAGTCACCGCTCCCAACTACAGCTACAGCTTCAGGTATTTCTGCAAGTAACTGCTCCTGAAAATGCTGCGCCATGCAGCCAGTAATGACGATTTTTTTGTCCGCCTCGGCTAGTTCTACTAATGTCCGAATGGATTCTGCTCTTGCAGCATCGATAAAGCTACAAGTATTGACGATGACATAATCTGCTGCGGTTTCATCAGCATCTACCTCATACCCTGCTTGCACTAGCAGTCCGAGCATGTGCTCGCTATCAATTCGATTTTTTTCGCAACCTAAATGAGATATTGCAATTGTTGGCTTGTTGCCCATGTATTCTCGGTTTCTCTGTCTCCAACAGTAATACAGTGATTATTGCTCAGTTACCAGTTCCAAATCGTGTTTTGTTCGATCCGCCCAGATTGCGTTAACGCTTCTTTAAATAGACTAAATCGGCGATGGCTGGATCGATTCTTTTTCAAAGACGCTATGCCAATGACAAAATGCTTTTAAATCCGGCTTTCAATCTTAACCGATAACTTGGGTTATCAGCGCGATCGGGGTGTCGATTTGCAGTCGCAGATTACTTTAACTAGTAGTTCGGACTAGAAATTTGTTCGCCTAACGTTGGAGGCATAATTTAAGTAACGCTGCTATATCTTAGCACGATGTTGCGAGATGTAAAGTAGAAAATATTGGCGGGTAGATTGAGAGTGGTGTAATCGCGATCGCTAACTCGGCTCAGTTCAGGCACAACCCGCGACTGAAGTGGACTTGAGCGATTAGCCTGGGGATGAGGATCGAACAAAGCCAGCAATCTGTGAGGGGATAATTAACCCGAACTGACGCTAACTAGTGAGTAACTACAGCCTAATTTGTGGATAATAGAGATGAAGATTGAGTCTAGCGGTTTGGTCATGCCCAAGCTTGAGTTGGTGCGGCAATCGCCATTCGCCTAGTTGAACGTAAAACGTGAATTTAAAGCAAATTTTTAACACCACTCAGCCGATTATTGGCGTAGTCCATCTGCTGCCCCTGCCGACTTCGGCGCGTTGGGGCGGTAGCCTCAGTGCGATTATCGATCGAGCCGAACAGGAAGCAGTCGCCCTGGTTTCTGGTGGTGTCGATGGGATTATCGTCGAAAACTTTTTTGATGCGCCTTTTCCTAAAAGTCGCGTCGATCCGGCTGTAGTTAGTGCGATGACGACGGTGGTATCGCGGTTGATGGAATTAGTTTCATTACCGATCGGCATCAATGTATTACGGAATGATAGCCTCAGTGCGATGGCGATCGCTAGTTGTACTGGAGCGGCTTTTATTCGGGTAAATGTCCTGTCTGGAGTGATGGCAACGGATCAGGGCTTGATTGAAGGCTGTGCTTACGAACTACTTAGGTATCGGCGCGAATTGGGCAGTCATGTCAAAATCATGGCAGATGTTCTGGTCAAACACGCTCAACCACTGAGTTCGAGCGATCTAATCAATGCCCTGCGAGAAACGATCGATCGCGGTCTAGCAGACGCGGCAATCATCTCTGGAGTAGCGACAGGTAGTCCCCCTACTCTAGAAGACCTCAAGCTGGCTAAAGCGGCGGCTGGGGGCGTTCCGATCGTCATCGGCAGTGGCGCAAATTTTGATAACATCGGTAGTTTGATGCAATTTGCCGATGGGGTAATTGTTTCGAGTTCGCTCAAACGTCAAGGGAAAATTGAGAACTCGATCGATCCAATTCGCGTCAGTCAATTTGTCGAAACAATTCGTCAGGATATCGCTAGCCGATCTGTACAACGAGCGATCGATTCGATGAAAATTCACAGATAGGTTTTAGGCTTTAGGGGTAAAGGGTAGGTAAGAGAATTACAGACATAGCTCCGGTACCCTGGTGCGTTACGGCTGATGCCTAACACACCCTACACTGACTACACCATCCACACTTCGGCTTCGCTCAGTGCAAGCCATCCACCATCCACCATTTACCTCTATGAAACGTCGTCAAGTTCCCTGGATTTATCAATACTCACGGTTACTGATTGGCATAACTGCAATTTTAGGCATATGTGTTACGGCTTACCTGACGTGGGTGAAAGTCAGTAACAACGGAGTTTGTGGCACCGAAGGTTGTCAGATTGTCCTCGCTAGTCCCTTTGCCAATGTGGGCAACTTTCCGCTGACTGGTTTGGGGCTATTGAGTTACATTGCGGTGGCAGTGATGGCATTTGCGCCAACTCTGATCGATCCTAAAACTAATAAATCGGCTCACAATCAGCTCAATAACCTCACCTGGTTGGGGCTATTCCTGGCTGGCGTAGGGATGGCAGTATTTAGCGGCTATCTGATGTATTTGCTGGCGTTTGTGATTAAAGCGGCTTGTCCGTTTTGTATTGCTTCAGCAATTTTCTCATTCACGATCTTGGGACTGACATTAGTTGGGCGGGATTGGGAAGATGTTGGACAAGTAATTTTTACAGGTATGGCAGCGGCTTTAGTCTCACTGCTAGTATCGCTGGTATTGTACAACACGGCGATCGGCGGTCAAATAAATTCGCTAGCTCCCACTACTGCGCCCGAAGTAGGTGTGGGTTGGGAAATCAAATCTACGTCTGGAGCTGCCGAAATCGAGTTGGCTAAACATCTGACTCAAAAGGGTGCCAAGATGTATAGTGCCTACTGGTGCCCACACTGCTACGAACAAAAGCAGTTATTTGGTAAAGAAGCCTGGGCGCAAGTTCCCAATGTCGAATGTGCTGCTGATGCTAAAAAGAATCCTCAGCCCGAGGCTTGTACGAAAGCTGGCATTAAAGGGTTTCCGACTTGGATGATTGATGGGAAACTAGATCCTGGCGTTAAGAAACTGTCTAAACTGGGCGAGTTGACTGGCTATAAAGGTGACACTGCATTTAAGTACGATCGATTGTTTACTAGATAGCCCAAGTTGCTAGGGAATATCCCACTTTTTAACCCTCACCCTAAATCCCTCTCCCTCAGGGAGAGGGACTTTGAATCCGGCTCCCTTCTCCCTGAGGGAGAAGCGGTGCGCCATACGT
This sequence comes from Chamaesiphon sp., assembly GCA_026785875.1. Lineage (GTDB taxonomy): Bacteria > Cyanobacteriota > Cyanobacteriia > Cyanobacteriales > Chamaesiphonaceae > Chamaesiphon. The sequence continues at coordinate 12,697 of JAJAZF010000020.1, forward strand.
AGGGTTTCCCGAGGGTTTAGCGCAACAAGACAGGGCTGGGGATGAGGGCAGTTAACCTCCTCAAGAAAAAGTGGGATGCTCCCAAGTTGCTATTTGTAGAACGCCTACGATTGAAATCGTGGCTAATGTTGCAAAGTCCACCTACGCGGACTAAAAGATTCAGTCCGTGTAGGCGGACTTTGCAATCCGTTCGCGTAGCGTCTGCCTTGCAGAGGAGTGGTTTTAACCGCTTTAAGTAGAGTTAGCAGCTTGGGTTAGATAGCTTCTGATAGGCGAAGTTTGCCTAGGCGGCGGGATAGGGGTAAAGTTAATCCTGTGTATGTAGGTTCGGAACTTGTGCGATCGACACAAATGGTTTATATATTTTAAGGTTGCTAATAATCACTCAATATCTACCGAATGCTTACAAAATTGCAGCTACTTCAGTCAACTACCGCGATCGGAATGGCGATTGGTGCCATGACTACTCCAGTCATAATTCAAGCCAGCCCATCGATCTCTACCAGTGGAAAAACCATTTCATCTGAGCAGCCAGTCACCAATAGCACCCCGAAACCTCGCCAGAATGGCGGTAATTCCATTGCCACAGGTGCGAAGATCGAAACAGTCTCAGGAGCGGCGGAAACTGCGTTAGTCGAATATTTAGCTGCAAGCGATGTCAAGTTCTATGGTGCTTACTGGTGCTCTCACTGCCAGCAGCAAAAATCTTTGTTTGGCGCAACTGCTGCGGCTAAATTACCCTATGTTGAGTGTGCCGCAGATGGTGAAAATTCTCAACGACAGTTGTGCAAAGATAAGAATATTCAAATGTTTCCTACTTGGGCGATCGATGGTAAGTTTTACCCAGGCACAAAAGATTTGAAAGAGATTGCCAAAATGACTGGTTATAAAGGTTCGATGGAATTCAAATATCATAAATAGTGTCTAAATAAATAGATGAGTAACTAATATTGACTCATCTATTTATCACCGCTTAATTTGAAATTATTCAAAGCATCTTCAGAAATCCCGATCGGTGACGGAGTTTGCTCTAACATGGAGCATAAATAAAGCATCTAGAATACTTATTATGACTGCTTTGTCTAGATAGACTTTCTGAGTTTTGCACGATTAATCGTTTACATCAATCAACCCCGATATTTAATGAATTACTTACTCAATTTGTGCCGATTTCCGATCTTATCAATAGTACTATCATCTTTGTTTTTGGGTGCATTACCAGTCAGGGCAGATCGGACTACACCAACACTTCCAAATAGATCGTCAGCGCAGCCTTTAGCTGAGAAGATTGCTACAAATCAGATTACTTCGATCGATAGCGATTCGATCGATATCTTAACCCCACAAACGCCAACAAGTGAGGTGTTACTCGCTCAATCAGTCAAGGTAAATCCTCAACTAGAAAAACAAATTCTAGAGGTACTCCGCAGACATCCTGAAGTAATGTTTGAAGTGTTGCAGAAATATGCGATCGAGCAACAAGCAAAGGAGCAAAAAGCCCAAGCCGAGGCGATTAAACAAGTTCGGACAAATACTAAGGCACTAATCGGCGATGCGCCAGTCATGGGATCTAGCGATCGCAAAATCGTGATGGTGGGATTTTCTGATTTTCAATGTCCATTCTGCGCCACAGCCGATAAAAGCGTCAAGCAATTTATGGCGAAGCATAAGGATAAAGTTACCTTAGTCTACAAGCATTTTCCACTTACCCAAATTCACCCCGAAGCTCTACCTGCTGCTCGTGCTGCTTGGGCTGCAAATAAGCAGGGTAAATTCTGGGAGTATCATGATGCTTTATTTGCCAATCAAGCTAAATTAAGTGAAACTTTTTATCTAGAAACTGCCACTGGTTTAAAATTAGATCTCAACAAGTTTAATGCCGATCGTAAAATTGCTGATGATTTTATCGTTCAGGATTTTAAACTAGGGCGTAAACTGGGTATTGACGGCACACCGACATTTATCATCAATGGGGAAGTCGTCACTGGTGCTGCTTCACTAGCAGATTTGGAAAATGCTTTAGCGAAAGTTACCAAAAAATAGTCAGTTCTCATCTGCAACGAAGTTGCTTGAAACCTAATCCCTAAAGCCTAATTCCCCATGAGCGACATTTCTCTAGCTTCAATCCAACCAGCCGTCTGGCGAATTTTGGATGCAAATTTCGATCGAGCGCGGGAAGGATTACGCATTATTGAAGAATGGTGCCGATTTGCGCTCAATGATACAGCAATGGCAAATGAGTGCAAGCAGATGCGCCAGGAATTGGGAATGTGGCATACGCCACAGATTCGCTCGGCACGAGATACGACGGGGGATGTCGGTACCGCCCTCAGTCATCCGCGTGAGGAACAGCGTACGGGTATCGAGCAACTGCTTCAAGCGAATTTTTGTCGGGTACAAGAAGCATTGCGCGTACTCGAAGAATATGGCAAGTTGCAATCATCGACTATGAGTAGCGGTTGTAAACAGATGCGGTACCGAGTTTATAGCCTCGAAAGCAGTTTACTTGCCTACCGTCGTCGCCAAATTCTCGCCACTGCTCGATTATATTTGGTGACATCTCCAGCCCCAGATTTACTCGCACGAGTTGAAGCAGCCCTACAAGGTGGCTTGACTTTAGTTCAGTATCGTGATAAGCAAAGTAACGATGTCGAGCGACTGGCGATCGCGCAAGCAATGTGTCAACTCTGCCATAATTACGGTGCGTTATTTATCCTCAACGATCGAGTCGATCTCGCTTTGGCTGTTAACGCTGACGGGGTGCATTTGGGGCAGCAAGACATCAGTATCGCTCTAGCTAGGCAAATCCTCGGATCGCAACGCATCGTCGGTAGATCGACAACTAGCCCTGAGGAAATGTCTCTGGCGTTGAAGGAAGGCGCAGACTATATTGGTGTAGGGCCAGTATATGAAACTCCAACTAAAGCTGGAAAAGCTGCGGCGGGACTAGAATACGTTCAACATGCAGTCAAAAATGCGACTGTGCCTTGGTTTGCGATCGGGGGCATCGATAGTACTAATATTGATGATGTCCTCCAAGCTGGTGCCCCAGCAATCGCGATCGTTCGAGCGATTATGGAAGCAGATAATCCTACTCATGCAGTTCAATATTGTCTATCCATCTTGAATCGGGCACCGCAAATAGGTTTTAGGCTTTAGGCTTTAGGCTTTGAGATATTTAGCATCGATATCAGGCGTTTACAATTCACAATTTATGATTGAGTCGATCGAGTTACAAGTAAATGGTGAAGCCTGTACCTGTTTGCCACAGACAACCTTACCCCAGTTATTAGTCAAGATGGGGTTAAATCCTCGACTTCTAGCAGTAGAATATAATGGGGAAATTTTGCATCGTCAGTTTTGGGACAATACAGAGATTAAAACTGCCGATCGATTGGAAATTGTGACGATCGTGGGTGGAGGTTAATATAAATAGATAATCAATTTTGAACTATGAGTACTAATAACGATCGAAATGTGCTGGGCACCGAGCTTCAGACTTGTTGTACCTCCCCCATGACTGGATTTTTTCGGACTGGAGTATGTGTCACGGGACCTCAAGATCGCGGCACTCATGTAATTTGCGCTGAAATCACCGCTGAATTTTTGACATATACTAAATCCCAAGGCAACGATCTGAGCACACCCGTTCCTGGCTCCAGTTTTCCTGGCTTGAACCCAGGCGATAAATGGTGTCTGTGTGCAACGCGGTGGAAAGAAGCTCTAGAAGCTGGGGTTGCGCCGCCTGTAGACTTGGCTGCAACTCATAATACCGCTCTCAAATTTGTGTCATTGGCAGATCTTCAACAACATGCTATTTCCCCATGAGCGATAAGTCACCTGTACAAGTTGCGATCGCAATTCTGCCCCACGAGGGTAAATTTTTGATGCAATTGCGGGATAATATTCCCACGATTCTCTATCCAGGTTTGTGGGGTTTATTCGGCGGGCATATCGAAGTTGGGGAAACACCAGAAATTGCCGTCGAGCGAGAAATAATCGAGGAAATCGGCTATCAAATTACCAATTCCCACAAGTTTGGCTGTTACAATGACGATCGCGTAATTAGGCATGTTTTCTATGCGCCGTTGACTGTCTCGATCGATAAATTAGTTTTGACTGAAGGTTGGGATTTGGGATTGATTAGCCCAGCTCAAATTGAAGCCGGATTTGCTTATTCGGCGATTGCTGGGGAAGAACGTCCATTAGGTGTGGTACATCAACAGATTATGGTTGATTTTATGCAATGGTGGGGTAATAGTTGACAGTTGACAGTTGACAGTTGACAGCGTTGTGATTAGGGGAGGGCTAGGGCTAGCAGCCCAACCTCGGAAACCAAAAATTGCTTTGTAGGGTGTGTTAGCGTTGGTGTAGCCTACCGGAGGGAATAGCGCGAGCGTACCATTGGCAGTTTTATTAGGTGCGTTACGCTATCGCTAACACACCCTACAAATCTGTTTAGTTAGAAATCAAATTATCGTTCTCCGACAGGCTGCTAGGATAGAGTAAAATCCAAGCGGGGATTAAAGGATTCGATATCGCGTAACTTTTGGTAGAGTTCGCGTTCGGCTGGAAGAACATTTTTCGGCACAACGATTTGGATTTCGAGTAA